>JBNMPD010000006.1:0-36377 GCA_051276225.1 Flavobacteriales bacterium | reverse complement strand
TATAATCATCAGCACCAATTTCTAAACCAAGTAGCCTATCAATCTCCTCCACCTTAGCAGTGACCATAATTATCGGAACTTGGCTTGTCTGACGGATCGACTTACAAATTTCAATTCCATTTTTACCTGGCAACATTATATCAAGCAAAATTACATCGGTGTGTTGCTCACAAAGCCAAGGACCAACCTCTAAACCATCGTGAAGGCAACTAGTATCGTATTCAGACACAGCCAAATAATCAGCCAATAATAATGCGAGTTTCTTTTCATCCTCAACAATTAAAACATGTGGCTTTTTAGCCATCTACAGTTACCCCTTTGGTAAAATAATCAAAATTCCTAAACCACCTAAATCAGACGCAAACGCACTAATCTTACCATGATGAGCCTCAACGATTTTTTTACAAATAGACAAACCTAGACCACTACCTCCGGTTTCCCTGTTTCTAGAATCTTCTACACGAAACAGATATTCAAACAAATGAGGCAGATCGTTTTTATCGACACCAAAACCATTGTCTTCGATTCGAAGATGATATTCTTTGGCATCGAGTGACAGCTCTATGGCAATGTTTAATGTATCTCCTTCACTGGCATATTTAATCGTATTGGTAATGATATTACCTAACAATTGCCTCAACCGTTTTATATCAGCAAATATGATTGCTTCATCAGGTAAAACAGCAAATTTCACCTCAATACCATTTTCAAATAATAAGGTATGATAGTGATCAGCTTCTTCAGATAATAAAGCGATCAGATCCACAGAATCTTTACGATAATGCATACTACCTAAGTCATTTCTAGTCAGTTCGTGTAAGTCATCTAACAATTGTTCAAGTTGTGTAACTTCTTCACTCGAAGACTGAATACGCTCTAACGTCAATGGCCTTACGCCATCAAGCATAGCTTCCATTTCTCCTTTAAGTATGGCGACGGGAGTTCGCAGTTCATGGGAAATATCGGCTAACCAACGTTTTCTAGCTTGTTCATTCTGCTCTAATGTGGCGGCTAGTTCGTTAAAATCACGGGCTAACTGGGCAAATTCATCTTTTCTATTTAAATCGATTCGTTGCAGATAATTGCCAAGCGTAAGCTTACTCATTGCAGCCGTCAAAATCTTTATTGGTTTAACAAAATGTGTAGCCAAAGGCATCGCAATCAGCATTGCGACTAGCACCAATCCAAGGGCAATCAACAAAATATATCGTTGCTGCTGCTTAACAAAATTCAATTCATAACCGGTGGTCAACTGATCTCGTTTAGACACAGCTAAAAAGCCTACGACTTCTTCCTCAACAAGAATATCAATATAACTAAAGCTTAAGTCAGCCGAATACAAGCCCGCTAAAAACGTTTTATCAACGTCTAGTAAAGCATAACTGACTTCAAATGCGGGTGGTCCCCCTCTGCTAGGTGGAGCTCCATTATGTCCACGTATTCGTGGAACATTGCTCTGAGTTTGATTTTGCCGCATGAATGGGTGCGGTCTTTTTGGCCAATCAAGGGGGCGGTTATGTTGTGCAGAACTAAATTCTGAGTCACCTAAGTTCTTATCGATAATGTTTTTGAAACGCCTATGGTTTCCACTGATTTTTTGCCATGACTCATGCTCTTGATAGAGTTCGGCTAATGTGGAAGCAACACCACTGAGCACTTTAAGCTCTCGCTCATTCACGTAGTCGATCATGCCTTTACCAATGCTCCATTGCATGACAAGAACTTGGGTAACCACCAACATCACACTAGTGGTGAAAAATATAGTTATGAGCTTATTTTGTATACGCATATTGTTGCGAAATCTCCAACATCAAGGCTGACATATTTCAGCCTTTATATATTCAGTATTTCAATCAGCTATGGAACATAATGCTATCGAGGCCACTTGTCTGCTGTCCACTGAATGGTTCCTTATTATTTACACAATTAGAGATTTAATTAGCGACCAAGATATTGATCGATCAATACTGATAATTTGTCTTGTAAATTTTCTTCAAAATCGTCAAGTTCTTTACCAAACACCCTCAGGTATTTTTCAGCTTTATCATGATCAAGACGTTTGTTATTAGTCTTATATTCTGTTTCGAGCAATGATTTATCATAACGGGCAGTGATGACCCAGCGCACAAAGTCCGAGTCTAAACCGGCCACTTCTTTTTTGGCGAACTTACAAAAACCTTCAATATGATCAATCCCGTCAGGGCCTAAGCATCCGGGTTCAACTCTAAATGTCACTGTAAGTTTTTTATACATAGGTAGTGGCAAATCATGGGGCATTTTTATAGGATCTCATGCATGTAAGGTCAAAAAACCAAATAATAACTGAATCAAACTCATCTTCCGAGCAAAAAAAAGTCGGGCATAGGCCCGACCAATATAATCACAAAATAGAACTAACTGTTTGAGGCTTGATAAATGCTCTCAATAGACGAGTCCATGGTGGCGTCAAATTCAGCATCACTCTGTTTAGCGCTAAGTCCCTCGGACAGTGCACGAGAAAAACTCGCAATCATACCGTTATTTTCTGTCAATCTATTGTTAGCCTCTTCCCTTGAATAACCGCCAGATAATGCGACGACTTTTAACACATTAGGGTGATCAACCAAGTCTTGGTAAAAATTAGCCATCTCGGGTAGAGTCAGTTTCAACATCACTTGCTGTTCGGTTCCCAAATTGTCCAAGTGTTTTAGGATCGACACTCTAAGTAAAGTTTCAGCCGCCGCTTTTTCAGGGCTATGAATATCCACTTCAGGTTCAATAATTGGCATTAGACCTGCGGCTAAAATTTGTTTAGCTATCACAAATTGCTGCTCAATGAGATCATCAACACCTTGTGCATTAGCTAGCTTAACCACTGAACGCATTTTAGTCCCAAACACATTTTGTGCATTCGCTTTGGCTAACAAGTTATCTAAGTCAGGTATAGCTTTTAACAACTGCGTACCATTTACTTCAGCTTCTAAGCCTTTGTCAACTTTCAAAAAAGGCACAACTTGTTTAACATTCCATAGGTAACTAGAAGTGCTTTGCTCTAAAACATCTCTATCAAGGGTGTTTTCAAACAAGATCGCACCTAATATACGTTCTCCGTTAAACACACTTGAAGTAATAATGCGGGTCCGCATTTCATGTACTTTGGTGAACATTGCTTCGTCACCTTGATATTCAGACTCCTCTACACCGTATAAACCTAAAGCTTTAGGTGTGCTACCACCACTTTGGTCTAGTGCAGCGATAAATCCATTTTGATTGTTAATTTTAGCGAGCATATTGAGTTGGTCTTGTGAAGCCATGTGCAACATTCCTTTTTATTATATTGAAGCCGATGAGCAATACGGCTCTTAGGATTAAAAGTATTCAATACAGAGCTTAAGCTCTTTTCATTACTACAGTTTACAATGTTATACGCAGATTAACTATTTTGCCGCTCTAACTTCTAACATTGCCACAGCAGGTAATACTTTGCCTTCAACAAACTCAAGGAAAGCACCACCACCAGTAGAAATATAAGAAATTTTGTCACCCAAATCCCACTTATCAATGGCTGCAAGCGTATCACCGCCACCCGCTATTGAAAACGCATCGCTATCAGCAATGGCACGAGCCACCACTTCTGTGCCTTTGGAAAAATTATCAAATTCAAATACGCCACAAGGGCCATTCCATAAAATAGTTTTAGCACCTTTCAATACTGCCGCCACGTTTTCAGCAGTTTGAGGGCCGTAGTCCATAATTTCTTCATCATCTAATACTTCGCTGACATCTTTTATCACAGCAGGCTCTAACTCATTAAAGTTTTTGCCAACGCGCACATCAACTGTTTCTGGAATATCCAACGAGTCCATCAAACGTTTGGCTTCTGGGATCAAATTCGCTTCATGTAACGATTGGCCAACGTTGAAGCCGCGGGCTGCAATAAAAGTATTTGAAATACCACCACCCACTATAAGCTGGTCAGCAATTTTTGATAAAGCGTCTAATACTGTTAATTTTGTTGATACTTTTGAACCGCCCACGATGGCAACCAAGGGACGCTGCGGGTTATGTAAGGCTTTACCTAAGGCATCAAGTTCACCCGCAAGTAATGGCCCGGCGCATGCAACAGGAGAAAACACACCAACACCATGAGTTGAGGCTTGGGCACGATGGGCAGTGCCGAACGCATCCATTACATACACATCACACAAGGCAGCATATTGCTTAGCAAGTGTCTCGTCGTCTTTCTTTTCACCAACATTAAAACGTACGTTTTCTAATACCACCACTTCGGCGTCATTAACCTCTACTCCATCTAAATAGTCTTTCACTAATCTTACGTTCAAATCAGTGTTTTCTTTTAAATAATTGACTATGGGTAACAATGAAAATTCGTCTGCAAACTCACCTTCAGTAGGACGACCTAAATGCGACATAATCATCACTTTGGCACCTTGCTGTATTGCAGCAGTGATAGTGGGTAATGAAGCACGAATGCGAGCCGCAGAAGTCACTTCACCATTTTTTATTGGCACATTTAAATCTTGACGTATTAATACTCTTTTACCGACTAAATCAAGCTCGGTCATTTTCAATATAGACATAATTTACCTTATAATTAATAACGTTTAAATTTAGCTTTCATTTGTATTGAACATTGCCAATGCAGTATCAATCATTCTATTAGCAAAGCCCCACTCGTTATCACACCAAACTAAGGTTTTAACCAGTTGTTTATGGCTGACACGTGTTTGACTGCCATCAACTATACAAGAATGCGGATCATGGTTAAAATCAATCGACACTAGAGGTTCCTCTGTATAATCTAAAATCCCTGCTAAGCGCCCTACTCTGGCTTGTTTAAGTGCTTGGTTCACTTCATTAATACACACATGTTTTTCCAGAGTGACACTCAAGTCCATAGCTGTCACATTAATAGTAGGCACCCGTACCGCTATAGCTTCAAATTTACCAGCAAATTTAGGTAAAATTCGCTCTATTCCAATCGCTAACTTGGTATCAACAGGAATAATCGATTGACTGGCTGCTCGAGTAAGTCGCAGATCTGTGTGGTATGCATCGATAACTTGTTGATCATGCATTGACGAATGAATAGTAGTGATTGTTCCACTTAACACAGTGAAGGCGTCATCTAACACTTGTATTACAGGCACAATACAATTGGTTGTGCAGGAGCCGCTGGACACAATTAAATCGTCAGCTTTCAACTGATGGTCATTAATGCCGTAAATCACGGTTGCATCCATATCTGAACCACAAGGCTGCGAAAATAATACTTTGCTGGCACCTTGATCTAAATGTGCCTGACCAGCCGCTCGGTCGTTGTTCACACCCGTGCATTCAAGCACCAAATCAATATCGAGTTGTTGCCAAGGAAGGTCAGCAATGTCTTTATGCTGTAATAATAGAATTTCATCGTCTGCGACTCCAAGACGATTTGCTTGTAAATCCACAGAAAAACCAAAGCGCCCATGGGATGTATCGTATTTGAGCAAGTGTGCAATGCCTTTTGGCTCAGCTAACTCATTAATTGCCACAACTTTTATGTCAGAATTACGGCCACTTTCATATAAAGCTCTGACAACATTGCGACCGATACGGCCAAAACCATTAATTGCAATTCGTAACATAACACTCTTTAATTTGATTCAAAGTGAGCAACCCCACCTGACACTTGTGCTAAAATAAATACCTTAGAACAAAGGCGCTAAAAAGCGCCTTTGTTATTAATTAAACGTTTAGTTTAAGCCTTTAGCAGCATTAACGACTGCCTCTGAGGTGATACCGAAGTGTTTCAGCAATGCCGCACCCGGTGCAGATTCACCGAAAGTAGACATACCCACCACCGCGCCACCAAATCCCACATACTTATGCCAAAAATCGACATGGGCTGCTTCGACCGCTACACGTTTAGTCACCGCTCGTGGTAACACAGACTCTCGATAATCAGCATCTTGCTTGTCAAAAATTGAGGTGCTTGGCATAGACACAACACGCACAGCCTTGCCCTCGGCAGACAATTGTTCAGCAGCTTCAACGGTAATACCTACCTCAGAGCCTGTGGCAATTAAAATGAAATCAGGCTTACCACTACAATCTTTTAATACGTAACCACCTTTAGCAACATTGGCTAACTGCTCGGCATTACGTGTTTGAGCAGGTAAACCTTGGCGACTAAACACCAACGCCGATGGTCCGTCTTTGCGCACTAACGCTGATTTCCATGCAACCGCAGTTTCTGCAGCATCACAAGGACGCCATGTCGCTAAGTTTGGAGTAAGACGCAAGTTGGCTATTTGTTCGATAGGCTGATGAGTAGGCCCATCTTCACCTTGACCAATAGAATCATGGGTATACACAAAAATATTTGGAATGCCCATCAATGACGCCATTCGGACTGCGTTGCGCGCATATTCCATAAACATTAAGAAGGTGGCGCCAAATGGACGGAATCCGCCGTGTAAGCCAATTCCGTTCATGATACCGCTCATGCCAAACTCACGAACACCGTAATATATATAGTTGCCACTAGCATCATCGGCTGAAATGCCTTTAGTACCAGACCAGATTGTAAGGTTAGAGCCAGCCAAATCAGCTGAGCCACCTAACACTTCAGGCAACAATGTCGCAAAAGTTTCAATTGAGTTTTGTGATGCTTTACGACTGGCTACATTTTCAGCTTTGTCCTGTGATTGCTGAATAAAAGCATCCGCTTTTTCAGCAAAGTCAGCAGGTAAGTCACCAGCCAAACGACGATTTAGCTCTGCTGCAAGTTCTGGATATGCTTGTTGGTATGCAGCAAACTGTTCATTCCAGGCTTGTTCTTTTTCTGCACCTATAGCTTTCGCATCCCAACCAGCATAAATATCTGCCGGAATGTCAAAAGCAGCATGAGGCCAGTTAAGAAATTCGCGTGCAGCTTTAATTTCTTCCTCACCTAAAGGTGCTCCATGACTGGAGTGGCTTCCTGATTTATTCGGTGAACCAAAACCTATAACGGTTTTACAACAAATTAATGTTGGCTTAGATGTTTCAGCTTTGGCAACTGTTATCGCATTGGCAACAGCTTGAGAGTCGTGTCCATCGACATCGGCAATGACATGCCAGCCATACGCTTCAAAACGAGCGGGTGTATTATCGGTGAACCAACCTTCAACATGACCATCAATTGAAATACCGTTGTCATCCCAAAATGCGACTAATTTGCCTAAGCCCAATGTGCCTGCTAATGAACTTACTTCGTGAGAAATACCTTCCATCAGACAACCATCGCCTAAAAAGCAATAAGTAAAATGATCGACCACATCAAAATTTGGTTGATTAAACTGTGCAGCTAAGGTTTTTTCAGCAATCGCCATGCCCACTGCATTACTTAATCCCTGTCCCAGAGGTCCAGTAGTGGTTTCAATACCCGGTGCATAACCATATTCTGGATGCCCTGGTGTTTTAGAATGCAACTGACGGAAATTTTTTAACTCTTCAATAGGTAAGGCATAACCGGTTAAATGTAACAACGAATAAATAAGCATGGAGCCATGGCCATTAGATAAGACAAATCTATCTCTGTTAGCCCAATCTGGGTTGCTTGGGTTATGTTGCATATGATCTGCCCACAACACTTGCGCTATATCTGCCATACCCATGGGAGCACCTGGGTGACCTGAATTAGCTTGTTGAACAGCATCCATACTAAGGGCGCGAATGGCGTTGGCGAGTTCTCGACGTGATGAAGACATGTATTCTCCTGACTGATCTAATAATTATTGCTTACCGTAATTCGACATTACAGCTACATAAGTTAACTGTGTATTTTGTATTAGCTAGCATCTAACTGCAATGCTAAATCCTTTATGAATGGTCATTTGCATATGACTTTTTTTTTCAGCTTAGCAGAATAAATTTTATAGACGCCTGGACGTCTAGAAGTAAATGCTGGTATTTTACATTTGAATAGTTAAAATGCACACATAAATGTTTATAACGACTTTAACCCAAGGCTCTTTTATGACCTCACACTTATTTACTTCTGAATCTGTCTCTGAAGGACACCCTGATAAAATTGCAGATCAAATTTCAGATGCAGTTCTGGACGCCATTCTGGCCCAAGATCCAAAAGCTAGAGTGGCCTGCGAAACCTTCGTCAAAACAGGTATGGTATTAGTAGGTGGCGAAGTCACAACATCAGCTTGGGTAGACATTGAAGAAATCACTCGCAAAACAGTCAGAGAAATAGGTTACGTGCATTCAGACATGGGATTTGATGCAGATTCATGTGCCATATTAAACGCCATAGGCAAGCAATCGCCTGATATCAACCAAGGCGTTGACCGCCATTCCCCTGAAGAACAAGGAGCAGGCGACCAGGGTCTTATGTTTGGTTATGCAAGCAATGAAACAGATGTATTGATGCCCGCACCTATTACTTATTCTCACCGCTTGGTGAAGCGACAGTCCGAAGTACGCAAAAACGGCACATTGAGCTGGCTACGCCCAGATGCGAAAAGCCAAGTCACTTTTATCTATGAAAATAATCAACCCGTGGCGATTGATGCTGTGGTGTTATCAACGCAACATGATGACAGCATCAGCACAGCTGATCTGCGTGAAGCGGTGATGGAAGAAATAATTAAACCTGTGTTACCTGAAAAATTTTTAAGCAATAAGACCAAATATTTTATTAACCCAACGGGTCGGTTTGTCATTGGTGGTCCAATGGGTGACTGTGGTCTGACAGGACGTAAAATTATAGTTGATACCTATGGAGGCATGGCAAGACATGGCGGCGGCGCATTTTCTGGAAAAGATCCATCAAAAGTTGATCGATCAGCTGCTTATGCCGGACGTTATGTAGCAAAAAATATTGTAGCAGCAGGACTTGCTGACAAGTGTGAAATTCAATTGTCATATGCTATTGGTGTGGCAGAACCAACATCTATCAATATCGATACTTTTGGAACAGGTAAGGTTTCAGATGCGTTATTGGTTAAACTAGTGCGTGACAACTTCGAACTTAGGCCTTATGGACTGATTAAGATGCTTGATCTTGAACGACCGATTTATCAAGCAACAGCTGCTTATGGGCACTTTGGCAGAGAAGAATTTCCTTGGGAAAAAACTGATCTTGCTGACCGCCTAAAAGCGAGTATTTAAAAAAATTAGCTTGGGACAAACATAGCCATTTACAAAAACATGTTTGTTCTAACTTTTTAAATATATGTATTTCAGTGCAGCTTCTTTGTAAGCTGCTATTGGTTCAACTCTCACTCACTCTTCAACAGCCATTTTTTAAGACATACGGTCCCTGTAAGTAGTTTTATTTTCTACAATTTCACTAACATTTTCAGCATCATCTGCGGATAATTGGTGTGCTCCTCAAACAAAATTATAAACAAACTATGCACTGCATCACAAATTAATACTTTGTTTGTTGATCAACGTGGCTTGGATTGGCGCATGCAGGTAGAAAATTCATAGCCATGATAATAGTTAGATAGTGTCAATAGAATAGTAAAAAATTATGCAGGGTAATTTTAACTAAACAGAAGTTTAATTGGTTATCTAATTCGAGGTATGATCAACCTAACTATAAGACTTAATAAATGAATTCTATGCGCCACAATCTAGCTTTATATTTAATTTTCATCATCATTATTTGCCTTTCATCATGTGCTAAGTCACCGCTTGGGCGTAATCAATTCAAACTCTACTCGAGCTCTCAGTTAGCTGGAATGGGCGAACAAGCCTTTGCTGGTATGAAAACAGAACAAAAGGTTTCCAGTCAGCCTATATCCAATCAGTACGTAAAGTGTATTGCCGACGCTATTACCCAACATGTGCCAAAATCAGTTTTTGCAGGTGAATGGGAGTTAGTAGTGTTTGACTCACCACAAATTAATGCCTTTGCCTTACCAGGAGGAAAGATTGGCGTATACACTGGATTAATTGAACTAACTGAAAATCCGCATCAACTTGCTGCGGTTATTGGCCACGAAGTGGGTCATGTGATTGCTGAACATGGCAACGAGAGAATGTCCAGTAGTGCACTTATTGGTATGGGAATGGAAGTCACGAACCAATTACTAGAAGCAAATAAAATTGCTAGTAGTAATATGATCATGGCTGGCTTAGGTTTAGGTATGCAAGTTGGAGTGCAATTACCATTTGGTCGAACGCATGAATCAGAAGCGGATCTGATTGGATTAGACCTTATGGCCAAAGCAGGCTTTGATCCTCAGCAGTCAATTAATTTATGGCAGAACATGGCTAAAGCCAGTGGCGACAATCGTCAGCCAGAGCTTCTATCCACCCATCCGTTGCCCGCAACGCGTATACAAAATTTAGCTAACAATATGCCACAAGCATTAAAGGGTTATCGCCTTGCAAAGAACAAACCAGATTGTAAAATTTAGCTTTTTTTAAAATCAAAAAAATGCCGCAAATAGCGGCATTTTTTACAGTAATCTGAAATTAGTTGTCTTTATGTAGATGTACGTCCATTTGCGGGAATGGAATAATAATTCCTTCAGCGTCAAAACGTAATTTAACCGCTTCTGTAAAATCGAACTTAACATCCCAAAAATCAGCGGATTTCACCCATGGTCTCACCACAAAATTAACACTATTATCAGCCAACTCAGAAACCGCAACTATAGGCGCTGGATCTTTTAATATGCGTTCATCTGCTGAGACCATTTCATTTAAGATTTGTTTGGTTTTTTTCAAGTCACTGTCGTAGCTAATGCCCACTACCATATCTACCCGACGGGTTTCATTAGCTGAAAAGTTTGTAATGTTGCCACCGTATACTTTTCCATTTGGCACAATGATTTGTTTGTTATCGGGTGTTGTCATAATAGTTGTAAAAATACTGATACTTATAACTGTTCCCATCTCACCACCCGCATCGATAAAATCACCAGACTTAAATGGTCTGAATACAAGTAACATCACTCCTGCAGCAAAGTTTTGTAAAGACCCTTGCAAAGAAAGACCAATTGCCAAACCCGCAGCACCAAAGATAGCGACCATTGATGTTGTGTTTACACCCAGCTTATCTAACGAAGCAACTATGACAAACAGCATAAGAATGGCATTAAGAATGGCTTTGACAAAATCAATCAACATATCGTCATACTTAGAACGAGCCATCACTGTGCCAAAGACATTGACTAAAATGCCCACAACAAACTTACCAACAATGTATATGACAATCGCCATTACAATATTAATTCCCCAAGGGATAACATAGGTATCCATCATCTGGGGTATTTGATCCGAGTTAAATCCGAACATTTTTTTCTCCAACATTTTAATAATTAAGTGTCTTTATCAAGATGCCATAATCCGCGGCTCCATCGTTTTGAATGAAAAAATAAGTTTATCAATATGATAAGAGCCAGCTTTTATACATTTTTTGTAACTTAAGCTAAAATATTTAAAACATTACATCAATTTTTTGTAGTTTAAGCTAATCTATTGCCGAGTTAAAGTTGCAGTAAACTCATTTGTTTAAATTGATAGATTTGAATATAAGAAAAGTTTGCTGCTATAATAAAATGCAAAATTTTTATAGTGGTCTAATATTTTTAAAGGAATTGAAAATGTTGCTAGTATGTCTGTTAGTTATTTCTTTAGTTTTACTTTTAGTTTTTTCGATGTCTCGAGAAAATGGTAAAAACACCAAATTTGCTCGAAAAAATGCTAACACTTCAGCTCAAAATCGAGAGTCAGCTCAATCTATTGACACATCGAAAGGGATTGAAATTAAATGATCAATATTTTGAAACTAGGCGGAACAAAACTATCCGCCGACGCTTAATATTTTTATGATTAGTAAACCTTATACTTTTTTAAACCTCACGGTGTTGATACCATCTAAAAAAATCTCCTAAGTAACAAAAATGCGTCTCATCAGAATTTATTATCCTTTTACCTTATCCACTGACAATTATGTCACATTGACTGATGACGCGACTAATCATATAGCCAATGTTTTACGAGCAAAAACTGGGCAAGCCGTAGTGCTATTTAATGGTGACGGAAATGAATATAGTGCTCAGCTTTTTGAAGTCGCTAAACGTAAAGTAGTTGTTCGCGTTGACTCAAAAATTTCTATCAGCATAGAATCACCATTAAGTATTCATTTGGGCCAAGGAATTTCTCGAGGTGACAGAATGGAATGGGTGATCCAAAAATCAGTTGAATTAGGTGTAACTGACATTACCCCTCTTATCACTGAACGCTGCGGTGTTAAGCTCAATACAGAAAGATGGTCAAAGAAACATGAACAATGGCAAAAATTAGCCATTGCAGCTTGTGAGCAATGTGGCAGGAATGTATTACCGGTGTTGCATGCACCCAGTTTATTTAGCGACTGGGTAAATTTATCCACTAACCAAGTCCGCCTCACACTTCACCCAAGAGCTGAAAAAGCGTTTAGACATGTGGCGATGCCTCCAGCAGGTGCCAGATTATTAATAGGTCCAGAAGGTGGTTTTTCAGATCAAGAAATTTACCAAACCGAACAAAATGGGTTTCAAACTATTCAACTAGGACCAAGGGTGCTGCGCACGGAAACCGCAGCAATCACGGCCATATCAGCTCTTCAGGCAATACACGGTGATCTATAGAACAAAACTTGATATCGAAACAGGTTGGTTCGTGTGGGTGTAAGTGATGGGCATGAGTATAAATTCAAAAATAATTGAAAAATAAGAATAAACCTTTCTTCACTTCATACAGAAAACGTCAAGCTATAAGCTAGGTATACATATCTGTATCAACATCGTAGTGAGGGTACTTTGAAGAACCATTAATTATTGGTCTGAATTGGGCGTTTTTGGTTCGAATTAATTAAGGATAGGCAAAGTAAAGAGTGCTCCTTTTTTTTTGCTTTTGCTTTTGCTTTTGCTTTTGCTTTTCTATTTATGCCCACTTATTTTTAATCTTAAGGTTTCATCAACAGCAAATAAAAACGCCTGCAAAATTAGCAGGCATTTTTATTATTTAGTTTTGAAAATAATAAAAAAATTAATGTAAAATCCTAGTCTTGATAGTGCCGTCAATTTTTTGTAGTTGTTCAAATGCCTCCTCTGCATCGTCAGTTTCAACATCAATCACTACGTAACCAATATTTGCATTGGTTTGAAGATATTGCGCGGCAATATTTAAACCTTTCTGAGCAAATGCTTGGTTAATTTGTGTTAATACGCCTGGTATATTTTTATGAATATGTAATAAACGTGAGCGTTCAGTTTGTTCAGGCAAAGATACTTCTGGAAAATTAACTGCCGACAACGTTGAACCATTATCGCTGTACTTAGCAAGCTTACCGGCAACTTCGATACCAATGTTTTGCTGAGCTTCTTGCGTACTGCCGCCTACATGGGGTGTCAAAATAACATTATCAAACTGGGTCAATGGTGATTCAAACAGCTCGTTATTCGACTTTGGCTCTACTGGGAATACATCAATAGCTGCACCAGCTAGTTTGCCACTTTTAAGTGCATCGACCAATGCATCGATATCAATAACCGTTCCTCTAGCAGCATTCATTATAATTGCGCCATCTTTCATCATGCCTAACTCTTTGGCACCGATCATATTTTGAGTTTGTGCTGTTTCAGGTACGTGTAAAGTGACTACATCAGAAGTATTTAACAATTGTTTTAAGGTTTTAGTTTGTTTTGAATTACCTAGGACTAATTTATTTTCGACATCAAAAAACTGTACTCGCATTCCAAGATGCTCAGCCAAAATACTTAATTGAGTACCGATGTGGCCATAACCAATAATGCCCAAGGTTTTGCCGCGCGCTTCATAAGAGCCCACTGCGCTTTTATCCCAAATGCCCTTATGTGCTTTGGCATTTCTGGCTGGCACGCCACGTAGCAATAAAATAATTTGAGCTAGTGCCAATTCTGCTACTGAACGAGTATTAGAAAAAGGTGCATTAAAAACCGGTATGCCTTTTATTTGTGTAGCGACCAAGTCAACTTGGTTAGTACCAATACAAAAACAACCTACTGCCACTAACTTATTAGCGGCGGCAATCACTTTCTCATTCAGCTGTGTTCTAGAGCGAATACCAATAAAATGCACGTCTTTGATTTTGGCAATTAACTCATCTTCTGGTAGAGATGTTTTTAGGTACTCGATATTTTCATAACCACTGGCATGGAGGGTATCCAAGGTACTTTGATGCAGACCTTCAAGTAGTAATATTTTGATTTTTTCTTTCGGCAACGACACTTTGCTCATGATATTCCCACGTGGCAGTTTAATTTGAGACATCTGGACGTCTATTTGATGAAGAAAATACCAGAAATCGACCTATTTATAAAGGCATTTATGACTGAAGCCATATTAAAAAAATGGATTTATAGTTATTGTTTATGCATAAAATGTTTTACAGCTTATTTCGCGCAAACGGTTGGTTGATAAGTATATTGGAAAAACCGAGAACCCCCTGTCAAGACTAGTGCCTGAAGCTAAGTCAGAAAACTGGATATTATTTTTATGAGGCGTATGTGTTGTTTGTCAAGCGCTCTAAAGTTAGAAATACACCTGACAAACACACCAGCCTAGCAGTCAGATATGTATTCAAACGAAAGTATCAATACTCTAGCCTATTGATACTTTCGCTGACACAAAAACCTAAGTTGGAAATTATTCAATATGTAGAAGGCGATATTATAACATTTCGCCAGCGCAATTGATAATTGTAGTAGTCTTATTAATTAATGAATCTAAAGAAAATTTTCAATTAAATTTAGCACCTCAGGGTTAGCAAGTGCTAACTGGAACCCTTGGTCGTTTTTAATATGATTAGTTGAACAATCCACTTGCCATTGCCTTAACACATAAGCCGCAACGGCGGCTCTAATTTGTATCGACAGCATGCCATCCGACATATTGTAATCCATCTCAATCGCCTTTGAATGCTTAATGTTGGGATGAGGAATAAGTATAATATTCACAATTTGTTGCCATTGCTGATCATATGGGCTGGCTTCATGCACATGCACAGGTCCCTGCAACACATCAACAAAAGTAAAACGAGTAAACACAAAATCACGAAAACGATTGCCTTTGCGATCATAAGCGCGCACATGCCAACGATGACCATTGTTGACAATTGAGTGTGGAACCAAGGCGCGTTCTGTTTCACCCGATGATACTGACACATAACCACACCTGACTGCTTGTCTATTGTGAATTGCCCGCATAATACTGGCAATGATAGCGACATTAGGGTGTATCAGCCTGACCGCATCGAAACATTGCTCAGAAGGTTGAACACCAGTGGATATACCGTTACCAAATCCACGACTCAGAGAAGCCAAAATCACTTCAGGGTTATGTTTAAATACTGGCTGAAAGTTGTCTGTGCGATGATAGCTTTTTGTTTGATGTCGCAAGATGAGATTGGATGGGACAAGCTCCTTATAAGTACTAAAGTCACGTGTACTTGCAGCTAGCCCCGTTTTAAAACGCTTGATAAGATCGTTACGAGCAACATGCCCAAAAAACTGTAAACTAAAATCAATGAATGCTAAACGATCTTTTTGAGCATGAGTTAATTCTGCTAATTTTTTATCTATTTGTAATGCATTTAAATTATTCTGATATTCCACTAGGATAGACTCATAATAACTAGTTCCTAGCAGATTAGATGAGTTCTCTATGTAATGCAATCATTATGATTACACCTATCGGTGGTTAATTCTCCTTTCAAATCATATATCATGGCATCAGTTTCTGTATTCGAAATAAAGAATGTTTGTGGATCAAATTTCATCTAAAACGTAAATACTATATTCTGTAAATTTCAGAATCATGACTTACTATGACAAACACATTAAACAAAATGCAATACACGTATTTAGGACAGCTTTTAATTATATTTAAAAACTATTCTTTGAATAAACACAAGTATGGCTGACGTAATGAAAAATTTTAAAGCAGTATAATGCGATAAAAATATATTAATCAACGATTTTGACTCAAATTAGGTATCCGCTGAGATAGGCCCTGACAGCACACCAAACTCTAGTTGATAACACTAGTTAGAGAATAATTAGTCGATAAGATTCAATAAGAGATTAATCTAATTATGATGTGATTTGTTTAAAACACTGTGGACATCAAGGTTTTTATTGGCTCCTAAAAAATTTTAACAAGTAAGAACCTCATTTTGACAAACTGGCATACTGCCAACATCCTGCAACACGTATAGTCTTTAAAAATGCAGCAGATTGATATTGTTTCAACTGTCTATTTCGATAATAGTTTTTGGTCATTGTTTCAGTTAAGACTAAAACATTTTGGCCAAGTCCATTGCTTAGCCAAAAGACACCAAATCAATATATGGCCAAATATGTAATTATTGAGGTTATATCACTCCCGCGGCTCTATATAACTGAAGGTGTACATCTACTAACGCATTTATATTTCGTTGATATCCACCGCCTATTACCGCCGCGACAGGCAAACCCTTTTGTTTACAAGTATCAAAAACCAAACGGTCTCTTTGATATACTCCCTCAGTGCTGATGTCTAAATGCCCTAAATCATCATCTATGTGAATGTCTACTCCAGCATCATAGATCACTGCGTCAGGTTGATAAGTGTTAATAGCCAAATGCAAAGCACTGTCGACTGTTTCTAAATATTCAGTGTCTTGTGTTCCTTTCGTTAAGTTAAAGTCCATATCTGATTGTTGTTTACGGTGTGGAAAATTTTTCTCACCATGGATCGAAACAGTGTAAATTTGCATATTGTTTTCGGCTAACTTTGCGGTGCCATCACCTTGATGCACATCACAATCGAAAATCAGTATTTTGTCGATATTAGGATTTTGTAGCATGGTCAAAGCGGCTAAATACAGATCATTAAACAAACAAAATCCTGACCCATAGTTTGCAAATGCATGATGATAACCGCCTGTCAGATTTAGCGCTTTACCATGTTCTAAGGCCAGTTTAGCGGTTAACACGGTGCCACCAACAGCCGTTAATGAACGTTGAATAAGTTGCGTAGACCAAGGGAAACCGATACGCCGCATCGCTTTAGCATCTAGAGTTCCGTCAACAAGATGTTGGATATATTGCGGATTAAATACTTGGCGTAAGTGTTCTGGCGAAATGGGTGCTGGTTCATTAAAACAATTATCTGCAACACCCTGCGCGCTCAATCCGTCGCGGATCCCTTGATACTTTTCGGTGGGGAAACGATGCCGTGCAGGCAAGTCGAGTTGACTATAAATGGGGTGAAATACCAACGGGATCATAATGTTACTCGATTATTGCTGCAAGGATAATGAATACTAATAATGCACAATATCAGTTCAAAACACGTTAAAGTATTTCAAATTAATAAACGAACTATTTATGAACAGATTGTGAGAACACTTCAGCCAACAATATATCCCTTCTTGTATATTTTTTTATGTGCATTTTTACTTTTGCCTCAACAACGCAAGCAGAAGAATTAAAGTACCAGGCTCAACAACAATTACATGATATTCAGCAACAAGTGTCTGCAGAACGTATTGAGAAAGATATTCGTAAGTTAGTTAGCTTCGGCACACGCCATACTTTGTCAGAAACACAATCTGAAACTCGCGGTATAGGTGAGGCAAGACGCTGGATCAAGTCCGAATTTGATAATATTTCTAAAGCTTGTGGTGGCTGTTTAGAAGTGTACTTTCAGTCACAAACTATTCAAGATGAAAAACGTATTCCTGATGCGACTGAAGTCATAAGTGTCATTGCTTTACAAACAGGTATCACTGATCCTAACCGTTACGTCATGATGTCTGGTGATATTGACTGGCGCATCTCAGATGTGATGAAGTATATCGATGATTCACCCGGTGCCAATGACAATGCTTCTGGTGTTGCTGGCACACTAGAAGCTGCACGTATACTTAGTCAATACAAATTTAACGGCAGTATCGTTTTTGCGGCTTTGGCAAGTGAAGAACAAGGTTTGTTTGGTGGGAAAATACTAGCTGAAACAGCAAAACAAGATGGATGGCGCTTAAAAGCGGTTTTAAATAATGACATGATTGGTAATATTTCTGGTATCAATGGCGTGATCAACTACACTACGTTTCGTATTTTTACCGAAGGTACACGTTTTACTGAAACCGATACTGAGGCACGTAACCGCAGATATAAAGGTGGCGAAGTTGACTCCCCTAATCGAAATTTAGCGCGTTACATCGATTTGATGGCTGATCGCTATATCCCAACTTAGATACGATGGTTATTTATCGCTTGGACAGGTTTGGTCGCGGCGGTCATCATCGCCCTTTCAATGACTTAGGCTTTCCTGGTGTAAGAATTATGGAGACCAACGAACATTACGAACGTCAACATCAAAACTTACGAGTAGAAGATGGTGTGACATATGGCGACACCATAGACGGTGTCAATTTTGATTATGCAGCAAAACTTACGTCTTTAAACGCAGTATCGCTGGCAGGTATGGCATGGGATCCCTCTCCACCAGCTGAAGTAACCATAAAAGGTGCAGTCCAACCAAGCACCACATTGAACTGGGCGGCGCTAGACAAAGACCAAAATAAACAATTAGCTGGATATAAAATTTATTGGCGATACACCGTCGCACCACAATGGCAGTACAGTAAGTTTGTAGGCGACGTTACCAATTATACTTTAGAAAATGTGGTGATAGACAACTACTTTTTTGGTGTTGCCAGTGTCAATCAAGAAGGTTTTGAAAGTCCAGTTGTGTTTCTTAGCGCTGCAGGGGCTTTTGGCGAATAATAAAAAAGGATTAAAAAATCAGACTTTAGAAACAAAACAGATTGGTCCTTTAGCCCACTCTGTTTTGTTTCATGCATATTAGTTATTTTAACTAAGCACGTATTTGACCGTCACCCATAACCAAGTATTTCTCGGTGGTTAGGGATTCTACCCCCATGGGGCCATACGCATGTAGCTTGGTTGTAGCGATACCAATTTCTGCACCTAATCCGAGTTCACTACCATCAGAAAAGCGTGAAGATGCATTTACCATCACCACAGCAGCATCTACAGAACGTTGAAAACGCTTAGCTGTTAATTCATTTTTAGTACAGATAACTTCAGTATGATGACTTCCAAATCTATCTATGTGTGCCATAGCTTCATCAGCACCATCAACAATTCGAATAGCAATCTCCAGGTCTAGGTATTCCTGACCAAAATCGTCTAACCCTAAAACAGTAGCATCGCTAAAATATTGGCTAGAATCGACACAAGCATTTACTTTCACCTGTTTTTCTGTGAGTTTTTCTGCCACTTTAGGTAGAAATACCGCAGCAATTGATTTGTCTACCAGCAAGCCTTCGATCGCATTACACACCCCAGTTCGATGAGTTTTACCATTAATTAACAAATCTAACGCAACATTTAGGTCAGCATCTTTGTCTATAAACAAATGACAGACGCCTTTGTAATGCTGAATAACAGGTATTTTACTATTATCAGTTACATAATTAATCAGGCCTTCACCACCTCTTGGGATAATCACATCAATACTGCCGCGCTGCTGCATCAGCTCAAACATTAAGTCACGGCTAGGATCAGGTACAACTGTAATAAGCTCTTTAGGTAAATCAAATTTTGTTAATACGTCTTGTAGAACTTGTGCGATAGCTAAACTAGAAGTCAATGCCTCTTTACCGCCACGTAAAATAACGGCATTGCCTGATTTAAAACACAACGCACCCGCATCTGCTGTCACATTAGGTCTTGCTTCAAAAATCATGCAAACAACTCCAAGAGGTACTCGCATCTTGCGAATTTGTAATCCATTAGGACGTTCGCTGACAACTCGTTCAGCGCCAACTGGGTCGGCCAAACCAGCAATGACTTCGATGCCTGATGCCATTGCTTCAATTCTTTCATCATTTAAGGTGAGCCTGTCAATCATCGAACGGCTCAAGTTATTTTGTTTTGCTTGAGCCAAATCTTCTTTGTTGGCTATAAAAACACTTTGTTTTTTCTCACGTAAAGCCTTTGCCATAGCAGCCAAGACTTGGTTTTTAACCGATTCTTCTAAAGTGGCTAATATTTTGGATGCTTTTACCGCGCCTAATGTTAACGTACTAATTAAACTCATAAAGTCTCCTCCAAAAGGGCAACATTTTTGTCTGAAATAATAGGCCCTGTTTGCTCTTGATAATCATCAGCAAGGTTTTTATCATCTTGACTCGTAATGAAATTTAACAAACAACTGCTGTAATTTGATTTGGCTTTTGCCAATTTAGTGCCATCATGTTTACGTATTAATATTGTATCACCGACAGCAAATTCTCCACTTACTCCGACCAAATCTTCACTGGTAAGCTCTTCACTGTGTGCATCTAATTTAGTGGTAAAGTCATCTTCAACGATGACTTCGCCCTGTGCGGTAGATGTGTGTGTCATCCAGTGCAAGTGCTCTTTCATAGGAGAAGGGTCTGACGAGAAATGGGTCCCTGGATTTTCGCCCTTTAACAATTTATCAAATGATAAGTCAGTAAAACCATTAACTATAAATGTATCAATACCGTGAAGCGTCGCTTTTTGAGCTGCTTCTACTTTTGTTATCATACCGCCTGTGCCAACTGCACTTGTTGCACCATCAGCCATAGCAAAAATATCAGCATTTATTTCAGAGATATTCGGAATTAGCACAGCATCATCGTGTTTATTAGGATTTTTGTTGTATAAGCCGTTAATGTCAGAACAAATGATCAAGGCATCGGCGTCAGCGGCAGCAGCGACTATCGCGGATAAATTATCATTGTCTCCTACTTTTAACTTATCGGTCACAATGGTGTCATTCTCGTTGATAATCGGCAGTACATCATGTTCTAACAACGTAAATATGGTCTCTCTAACACTTATATAACGTTCTCTATCACGCAAATCACAACGAGTTAACAACATTTGAGCAGTTGGAAAACAAAATAACTTATCCCATGTCGCCATCATCTCAGCTTGTCCAGCTGCAGCCATGGCCTTTTTGATTGCTATAGTCTGTTGTAATTCATCTGGAAATAAATGTGAACCTGCAGCAACAGAGCCTGATGACACTAACACCACCTCGATACCTTGATTACGACAACTCACAATAAATTGTGCGATACCTATCAAATACTGACTACTACAGCCTTTACCATGCGGTGCAATCAAAGCACTTCCAACTTTTATGACAATACGTTTCCATTCTAATTTATTCATGTGAATAATTATTTACCTTGCGTCATTAAACGCTTAAATATTAATTTAGGCATGAGTGCCTGTTTTACTAATTTATTTCGTTAATTTATAAGTTTATTTTGTTGAAAAGCCTAGTTCGTCAGGGCTTGTTTTCTTGGTGGGTAAAGCTTGTGGCTTTGGTGCTTAAGTACCAATTATGCTGTTGAACATTGGTATGTTGTTCGAGGAGTATGTTTCTGACCTTTTGTATTAGCACTACTAGCAACTCCAAAACTACCATTAGCTTTAAGCATAAAGATTGACCGACAGCAGAAAAAATTTCTTGACTGTTGCTCGAACTATTATTTGCTTGTAAAGCTGCTGATTGTTTTAGGGACTGCATATTAACCTTTAGATATGTGAACTAAAATAACGTAGTGGACTAATCATTCGTATACTAACTAATTTTTCATTAAAAAGCCAGCTAAAAATCAATTATCAAAGCATTTAAGAGGGGTTATTAGATAGAATTCAACTTTTAAACGGGACTAACTGGCGCATAAATTCTCAATATAAAAATTGAACTCTACGTTAATTACTCATACATTAGTCAGCAATTATTTGCGATCGATTACCAGCTAAATGTTAAAAATATGTAAAGGAAAGTATTATGCAAAAATATGAAGAATTATTGGTTTCATTAAGAAAAGTCACTCGAGCAATCGGTCTTTATTCAAAAAAGTTATCCAAAGAAAGTGGGCTCACCAGTCCTCAGCTTATTGTTCTAAACGAAATTCAGCAACATGGCGGTTGTATGGTTAAAGATATAGCCAAAAGCATTAATCTTAGTTCGGCCACAGTGACCAGTATTTTAGACCGACTTGAGGCACGTTCCTATGTTATTCGGGAGCGCTCAGTCACAGATAAACGCAAGGTTGGTTTATACCTTACTGATCATGGTAAAGATGTAGTAAAAAATGCACCAAGGCCACTACAAGCACACTTTATTAACCGTTTTGAAAAGCTTCAAGAGTGGGAGCAAACCCAATTGGTTTCGACTATGCAGCGAATTGCATGCATGATGGATGCAGAAAATTTAGATGCAGCACCTATGTTAGAGGTGGGTGCGATCCAGGAAATAACACCCATAGAGTAGTCTAGAATTCCCAGACCAACGTATTGGTTCATTTAAGGTTATCTATTTATGCAAAAAAAAGCGGACACAGCTGCGATACCTAAGGGCCGTTTAAGTCGTTTTGGTAAATTAAGTTCTTTAGCTGGGCGTGTAGCTGGGAATATATTTGCTGAAGGCGTCAGCGAATTAGTCAAAGGTAATAGGCCTAAAATTAAAGACTTGTTACTGACACCTTCAAACGCGATGCGTGTAGCTGACCAACTTGCTCAAATGCGCGGTGCCGCAATGAAAGTGGGCCAAATGATATCTATGGATGCAGGTGATATATTGCCTGCTGAACTTACAGATTTACTGGCTCGGTTGCGATCAGATGCCAAGTCTATGCCAGAAAAAGAGCTGATTAGTTTATTAGAATCACAATGGGGGGAAGCCTGGCAGAAAGAGTTCATTCAATTTCCGCTACAACCCATCGCCGCCGCATCAATTGGTCAAGTGCATAAAGTTATTACTAAAGACCTAAAACGTTTAGCCATTAAAATTCAATACCCGGGAATTAAACAAAGTATTAATAGTGACGTCGATAATGTATCGACCCTGATAAAAATGAGTGGTTTATTACCTAAGGGACTGGATCTTAAACCCTTATTGTCCGAAGCCAAGAAGCAGCTTCACGATGAAGCCGATTACGCCCTTGAAGGACGTTACCTAGAACAATATGCCGCAGTTATTGAAAATGATGCTGCCTTTGTAATGCCAGTTTTGGATAAAGCATTCAGTTCAGACACAATTCTTGCTATGAGTTTTGTTGATGGCATACCGATAGAACAGTTAGTTAATGGACCACAAGACACCCGCGATCATGTTATGAGTCAGCTGATGCGTTTATTTTTTAAAGAGTTATTCGACTTTCAACTAGTACAAACCGACCCTAATTTTGCCAATTATCAGTACGATGAAGAGTCCCAGAAAATTGTGTTGTTAGATTTTGGTGCTACCCGCATTTACACATTACAGATGGCCGAAAGTTATCGCCAGCTTATGCAAGGCGCCCGTAATAATGAAAAACCGAAGATGCGTCAAGCAATCTTAGATATCGGTCTAATCAGGCAGGATTTACCTGAAAAGATTCAGCAAGATATCACTGATTTGGCTTACATGGCTTGTGAACCTCTTTATGGTGAGTCACCTTACGACTTTTCTAAGTCTGACTTGTCCTCCAGATTACAACAGGAAGGAATGCAATTAGGTTTAGAAAAACAGTACGCTCACACTCCATCAGCTAACGCGATATTTTTACATCGTAAACTAGGCGGGTTATTTTTGTTAGCGATAAAATTAAAAGCGAAAGTGGATATGCAAAGTCTATTCGCGCCGTATAATAAGCCTTAATTAGCAGCACCAAGGACGCTTAGATGCTCATTCAACTCACCCCAATTCAAGCTCGACTTATCGGGGTATTACTTGAAAAAGAAGTGACCACTCCAGACCAATATCCATTGTCTCTCAATGGTTTAACGTTAGGTTGTAATCAGAAAAGCAATCGTGAACCGGTAATGATCCTAAGTGAATCTGATATACAAATAGGTTTAGATGAGCTGAAAGATAAGAAACTAATTTTTGAACAAACTGGTGTTGGTAGCCGAGTTATAAAATATAAACATCGCTTCTGCAATACCGAATTCAGTGACTTAAAATTTAGTCGCCAACAATTGGCGATTGTTTGTGTAATGTTATTGCGCGGACCACAAACCCCCGGTGAACTTAAAACACGCACTAATCGCTTAGCTGAATTTGATAATGTTGAAGAGGTAGAAGCTACATTGAACAAGCTACACGATTTAAACGATGAACAATTAGTGGTAAAACTAAACCGTGAACCCGGTAAACGCGACGCTCGTTATTCACACTTATTTAGTGGTGAGGACGGATTACAAATTGTATGCAAAGTAACAGAAAATACTTCCAACTCTTATCAAAACCCAGTATCGAACAGCCTTCAGACCTTTGAACGTATTACACTTTTGGAACAACAAGTGGTTGAATTAACTCACCAATTAGCAGAATTAAAAGAATTGGTGGATATATTAAGCGAATAAATAATTATCTTGGCAGAAACAAATTTCACTTTGAAGTGGGACTGTTTACTGAACCACGATTATTTTTGGCGATTGCTAACAAATAATTCTTAGTAGTGAGCTTTTTAGGATCTTTTTGGTCTCTCTAGTTTGATAGATAGACTATAACGGCTTTTGAGTGGGTATTGGATTCGAAGATATTGTCTTCCAGTCGAGTAGTTTAACCACTCATTGAAAGGTTATTCACTGTTGCTCACAAAAATTATGGTTAACAACATCTGTGATAATTTCATACCAATTAATCACATGCCTGTAATGATTATGGCAAATTAGTCAATCAAAATTTCGTTGGGGCTGTTAATAGTTTACAGCCCTAAAAAACTCAATTTGCTGTCATCGTATTTTATGCGGAGCGCCACCTAAATACTGTGGTCGACATCTATATGCCCTATAATGTCTTTTAGAAAATGACATATTTATTTATAAGTGAGAAGTTTTGTTAGCATTTGAGTACAACAAATTCAACGGTATCATTATTAACAGCGATCAAATACCTGAAGACATAGATGTATTTTTACCACAATTAAACGCTTTATTGAGCCATGCCAAGCTTCAGGAAAAATCAGTTATCTGGTTAACACTATCTATTGATTTAGCGCATTTAATAGCAGCAGCCACCACTCAAGGTTTCACGTTTCATAATTGTTTGTCTACCGAAGTCACCTTAATTTTTAAATCTCAACCACAGGACTTTGTCCCTTTTGTGCCCACACACTCGCTTGGAGCAGGTGGTTTAGTGCAAAACTCTCAGGGGGAAATATTAGTAATACGCGAACGCGAAGCCACTACTTATAAGTTGCCTGGTGGCCACATTGAGTTAGGTGAAAAAATTGAGGATGCGGTGATCCGAGAAGTGCTGGAAGAAACAGGTATCCAAACCACATTTAATTCTGTTTTAGGCATGGCCAGTACTCACCCTTACCGATTTGGAAAGTCCAACATCTATATAGTGTGCAAGCTAGCCCCGTTATCAACACAAATCGATATTCAAGATACCCACGAAATTGATGATGCAAAATGGGTATTACCTGAACATTTTTTAGCTGATAACAACAATAGTATGTTTAGTAAATATTTGATTAAATCTCTACTCAATGCAACAGGATTAGGTAAATCAGCTGTGGATCTTAGCCAATTTTCCAAACTAAAGCATGAAATTTTTTTAGCCGATAATGAATCCTAAGAACGTTTTATTCACGCAAAAATTTTAACACTTTAGCACTTCTTCCCTATTTACGAACTTCTTAAGTTTGAGTGTTAGGACTAGTAAGGGCGATGATATATTCGGCCTTATTAGTTTGCTCAACGACTAAATAGCAGTTGAGCCGCCATCAACTGGTAGGGTTGCTCCTGTGGTGAAGCCTGCTGCGTCGGAGCTCAAATACAAAACAGCACCAACAACTTCTTCCACTTTTCCTATTCTGCCAACGGGGTGCATTGAGCCAATAGCATGAGCCTTTTTTTCATCACCCGCTATAGCTCGACGATACATCTTCGTATCAATTACAGCAGGACAAATAGCATTGACTCTGATGCCTTTTTTAGCATATTCAACTGCAGCTGACTTAGTCAGTCCCACTACTGCATGTTTACTCGCAGCATAAATACTCATTTTCGGCGCAGCACCTAAACCCGCAACAGACGCAGTATTGACGATTGCTCCACCACCAGTTTTAAGCATAATTTGAATTTCATGTTGCATACACAGCCACACCCCTTTGACATTAACATCCATAATTTTATCAAAAACATGCTCACTGCCATCGGCTAATTTACTTGACTCAATATCTATACCCGCGTTGTTAAAAGCAATGTCTAATCGACCAAAAGTATCTTGAATAAACGCAAAAAGTGTTGACACTGACTCAGGATCACTCACATCACAGACGTGGAAAACAGCCTCGTGGCCTTGAGCAAAAAGACGTTGTGCTACTTGTTGACCACCTTTGTCTATATCTGCCAACACCACCTTGGCACCTTCAACTGCAAAGGCTTGAGCGGCACTTTCGCCGATGCCACCAGCAGCCCCAGTCACTAGCACTACTTTGTTGTTGAATTGTCCTTGAACACCCATGTAATACACTCTTTATTATTGATAATTGTCAGATTATCAGCCGCAGATAAAAATCGACAATAGTCTTTCAAGATGTTGCTGTATCAATATAGTGAATATTTTAAAGGTTAACTAAGTTGAGCCACTGGAAAGCCTTTAATATTTTCCGATTTAATCTCGTAGCTAAATCACCACTGAGTAAAAGGCTCTGAGTCTAATTCATAAAAACGGATCCAATCGTATTGTGCATACATGGGGTAACGATTGCGCTTTTTATTACCACCAAAATCATTTTGTATATGATCTTTAGGGATCCAGAAATTCATCATTAATTGAGTAAGGTTATCCGGGATAGGGGTTGCATAAACCTGATTGCCAACACAGCTAGGCTTACAATCTAGATCGGTCGCTTTCAGGGATTTAGTTAATACTCCATCAACGTACCAATTAATAACTGTCGGTAACCATTCAATAGCATACACTCTCCATTCATCAGCTGGAGCTATTTTAATTTTGTCTTCCCATGCACCCCATTGTCTGGTGGCCCACCAAGCCCAGGCATCATTTCCATAAATTAAATTAGCTTGAAATTTATCTGGTCTACCGCCTTCCAATTCCACATCTATTTCTTCCCATTCTCGGGGAGTACCTTCATTTGTATAAGTAAAGAGTGACGAAATATAGCCCGATGCAGTGTCTCTATTCGGAGCTTTCATGCGGGTTTCAAAACGACCATACCTGATCCTCTTGTTGTTGACACTTCTGAGCTCACCACAGGAAAACTCGTAAGTTGACTTGTCCATTTTATGGTCATTAGACCATCCCGCAGCAATGGGTTCCTCACGAATGATTAAATTCAATAATCCATTATTTATTTGTACTCCTTGAGGCTGAAAACGGCAGGCTGCTTCACCACCTACTGCACCGTCACCTATTTCCCAAATGTTTTCATTTAAAAAGTCAAAACGTTCGTCTAGTACTAAACTAAATCCATTGTATTGGCCTGTAAAACCAGTATAAGCCATGGGTAAATTATCATCGGCGGAGTGTGGTAAAGAGCCACCCGTGCAACTACTCAAAACGAGTAAAAAAATGGGTAGATTCACAATCTGTTTAATGAATGACATATTTGGCCTTATTAGCAATCTTTGACACAATTTTCGACACATAGGCAATAAACAAAACACGACCTAATTAAAAATCGAATAATATCAACCATCCGCGTACAAGCAACTGTAATTATTCAATATAATATTCTATTTATCTCAAAAACAGCCAAACTTACTCGTTATTTAAATCAAAATATTATGGATCCATACTGATATCGTTAGGCAGGGCTTCATGCTTTGGGTATCAACCTGATTTTTTGTTGTTACAATGTAGACTACCAAGACGAGGCACGTTGCTAAGTCGTTCAATGGGCGGAATTATGATTACATTTACACTTAACGGTAACAAAATGAGCACCGATGCACCCTCAGACACACCATTACTATGGGTCATTCGAGATGAATTTGGACTTAAAGGCACAAAATTTGGCTGTGGAATTGCCATGTGTGGTGCCTGTACTGTTCATTTAAATGGTAGTCCAATTAGATCCTGTTCTTTGCCGATTAGCGCCCTCGAAGGCACTCAAATAAGGACCATTGAAGGACTTGAAAATAAACATCCATTACAAAAAGCTTGGGTTGAAAATCAAGTTCCTCAATGTGGTTACTGCCAATCAGGTCAAATCATGCAAGCCTCTGCATTGTTGGCCACTAACGCAAATCCTTCAGATACAGAAATTGTTAATTATATGACGGGAAACTTATGCCGCTGCATGTCTTATTCACGCATCAAAGAAGCGATCAAACAAGTATCTTCAGCGGGCGCCGGTGTAGTAGAGATTTATGATCCTAAGAGAGAAAGTATTTTAGAAAAAAGCAATGAACAGGGGGTAGTATAAAATGACTCGCCTTAACAAAACGGAGAAAATTGAACAAAGTCGTCGTCAATTTTTGATAGGCACAGTAGGCACCGGCTTAGTTATGGCTTTTGCACCAGTGCTGACCTCATGTTCATCAGAATCTGCTTCTACCTCTCTAGCTAAAAAACTTTTTAATCCAACAGTTTGGTTTGAAATCGATCAAACTGGCTCGATTTTAGTTAATGTTTCGCGAGCGGAAATGGGCCAACACGTAGGTACTGCATTGGCACGGATTGTCGCAGATGAATTAGGTGCAGACTGGAACAAAGTCACGATCAAACATGTGGATACCGACCCTAAATGGGGTTATATGGTAACGGGAGGTTCATGGTCAGTTTTTCAATCTTACGTACCTATGTCTCAAGCAGGAGCCGCAGGTCGAAAAGTATTGATTGAAGCAGCAGCAAAATCACTTGGGGTTCAAGCAGGTGATTGTAAAGCACAAAATAGCCAAGTGACATGTGGTGACCAGTCGATTAGTTTCGCCGATATCGTGAGTAAAGGTAGTATAGACAGAAAATTTAGTCCTGAAGAACTGGCCCAATTCACGCCTAAGGATCCAAAAGACAGACACTTTATATCTAAACCAAGTAAGGCATTGGATATACCCGCAAAATCAACAGGAACAGCGGAATATGGCATTGATGTAGAAATTGAAGGCATGGTGTATGCACGACCATTGATACCTCCAACTCGTTATGGTTCAAAGGTGTTAGAGGTAAACGATAACAAAGCGAATAATGTTAAAGGTTACTTAGGCTTCGAAATTTTGCACGACCCCAGCAATCTATTACAAGGTTGGGTGTCTGTTCTAGCAGATACTTACTATGGAGCAATTAGTGCTGCACGAGTCATAGAAGTAAAATATCAGGCCGGTGAAACAGCCAATGTCAGTGAACAAGATTTAATTAATGAAGGTGAAAAGCTGGTTGCTGACAAATCTACAGGTGGGCTTTTTGTTGACCATGGTGATATTGATAAAACAGCAGCAGAAGCCAAAAAATCTATAGACTCTACTTACAAAACAGCCTCTGTCCTTCACTTTGCTTTAGAGCCAGTCAATGCGGCAGTCGAGTTCAAAGACGGTATTTGTCATGTGCACACGGGCAACCAATGGCAATCATTATTTTTACCCGTTGTGGCTAAATCTGTCGGACTCACTGATGACAAAATTATTATTCATCAATACTACCTAGGTGGTGGTTTTGGTAGGCGCTTAGCCGGCGATTACATGATCCCTGCGGCATTAACTGCCAAAGCCGTAGGTAAACCAGTGAAACTGGTTTTCACCCGCGAAGACGACTCACGCTTCGACTGTATCCGCTCACCTTCGGTACAACATTTTGCTGCCTACTGGGATGGCGAAAATACGTTACAAGGCATCGACCATGCCGCAGCCGCCGGTTGGCCATCCTTGACTATGGCGCCAGGCTTTATGCCAGATAGCGTAGACAAAAAAACCAAAGTCGATGCTTTTTCTATTAGTGGTTCCGACCACTGGTACAGTCTAAACAACCATAGAGTGCGAGCTATAAACAACCCACTTGCGCAAAAAACATTTGTGCCGGGTTATTTACGTGCTGTTGGACCAGGTTGGATTGGTTGGGGGGTCGAATCGTTTATGGATGAAATCGCCCATGCACAGAATATAGATCCTATAGAGTTCAGAATGCAATTGCTTGACGCTAAAGGTAAAAATGCAAGTAAAGCACCCGAGGCTGTAGGCGGGGCAAAACGCCTTGCTCATGTGTTAAATGAAACAAAAATAAAATCTGGTTGGGGTAAATCCTTACCTGAAAATGAAGGCATGGGTGTGGCAATTGCAGCAGGGCAAGAACGCGCGATGCCAACATGGAGTGCGTGTGTAGCACATGTTAGAGTTGAGCCCTCCACTGGCCAAGTAAAAGTATTAAAGCTAACCAACGTCATGGACTGTGGCACTGTCATTCATCCTGATGGCGCACTGGCCCAAACGGAAGGCGCAATGCTCTGGGGACTGAGCCTTGCATTACATGAGGCAACAGCCATTAAAAATGGCCAAGTTGCTGATACAAATTTAAATAGCTATACGCCATTACGCATGGCCGATGTCCCAGAATTGGATATCAGTTTTGTACACAACACCGAGTTTCCAACTGGATTAGGTGAACCTGGTTTGATTGCGGTTGCCCCTGCTATCGGTAATGCCATATTTAATGCTGTCGGAGCAAGAGTGCGTGACTTACCTATCACACCGATGGCTGTAAAAGCTTTAATATAGGTATATTTCTCGATTCAGCATTACCTTTCAAAGCGCCATTTCTTGAAATAAGTCATGGCGCTTTTTTATAGGTGACGATATGAGTCATATCTGATTCTTGTTATACCGTTGCTATATAAAACTCATCGTTGATCTTAATCTTGATATGATCACCGTATCAGTAATACAAAAAAACTAAGCGAAAAAATGACAACCATTGAACGCAAAGAAACCAAACAACGCATGAGTCGAATTGTGATCCATCAAGGTATCATCTACCTTTGTGGACAAGTGTGTGGTGACGCCACCCAGGGCATCGAACATCAGACCCAAACAATGCTGGATAAAGTGGAAAAATTATTATTAGATGCAGGCAGCGATAGACAACATATGCTGTCAGCCACAATTTATATCAAAGATATGCAAGATTTCTCGGTCATGAATACTGTTTGGGATAACTGGGTACCAGAGGGCTATGCACCTGCTAGAGCCTGTGTTCAGGCATCCATGGCCAGACCTGAATTATTAGTTGAAATATCGGTGATTGCAGCGCAAAAGTAATCATCTGAGACATAATTACTTCCTACATTACTCTTCTTTATTATTCCCACTCGAATTAGTATTTGAGCGGGAGGTATCATTTTCATTCAAACTATATGCACAGTTTTCACATTATCTCCCATTTATTAAAAATACATTTAATATATTTTTTTCAATGCCTTAGGAGTTTCATATTAAATTCAGAAGTCTATCTAATGAATAATTTTCAAACAATCGACTTGCCAGCTGTGCATATCTGTATATACTGTGCATATGAGATATACACAGTAACGATATTTAATGACGATTAAATTGTTTCTTTCACAAACAGACAGCAGGCCCATGTATCTGCAGATCATGAGTCAGATTAAACAAAAAGTGATGGTTGGTGATTGGCAAACTGGATTTCATTTGCCGTCAATTAGGGAAATGGCCTCGGCTACTGGCGTCAGTGTTATTACAGTCAAACGGGCTTACTCTGAATTAGAACATGAGGGTGTGATAGTTACCCAACAAGGACGAGGATCTTTTATTGCTGAATCTGAAACAGTACGTTCAGATTTACAATTATCTGAGTTAGATGAAAAGTTAAAACAGGTGGTATACAGCGCACGCCAATTAGGGTTGAGCGACGATGAAACCAAAGAACGAATGAATCAAATATTATTAAATACCAGCGGAAACCAACAATGAACGAATTAGCGATCCAACTAGAAAATGTCAGTAAACATTTTAACTATTTTGACCTAAATAATGTCAATCTGACTTTACCTACAGGACAGATCATGGGATTGGTTGGTGCTAATGGCGCGGGTAAGTCGACCACTATAAGGATCATCATGGGTTTGATGCAAGCTGATAGCGGTGAAACAAAAGTGTTAGGGCAAGCCATGCCTAAATTTCAAACTCAGATTAAACATAACGTTGGTTATAGTTCTGAGGAGATGAAGTTATATAGCGCTAAAAATCTTGGCTGGCACATGGCTTTTATTAAGTCGATATACCCCAGCTGGGACGATAATTATGCCAAAGAATTGTTACAGCGATTTGACCTCAATCTTGAGCAAAAAATCCAACAGTTTTCCAAAGGTCAGCATATCAAAGCACAATTATTATTGGTGCTAGCCCGCCAACCCAAACTCCTAGTGTTGGATGAACCCACTACTGGTCTGGATCCTGTGGCACGCCAAGAAGTGAACAATGAATTAGCCCTAATTTTAAAAGATGAAGAACGCACTGTGCTGTTCTCTTCTCACAATACTGCAGATGTTGAAAAAATATCAGACCAAATTACTTTCATCGATCGTGGTTCGATCATCGATACCAATGACAAAGAGACATTCTTAGAAAACTGGCGACGTGTTCAGGTCGAATTACCCTCTGATCAGCTAATGGTGCCTATGGGTAATATTGTGCAGATTGAACAAGACGGACGTTTAGCTTCGGTGATCAGCAACCAGTTTTGTTCCTCGATATTAGAAGCTTATCAGCAGCGAAATATTAAAGTACTAGCAGTAGAAAACATGACATTAGAAGAGATTTTTTTAGCCAACGTGAATTACCGCAGACAAGCCCAGAATTTAGGAGCTAAATAATGAATACCTATATGATCACAAAATTAATCATCAAAGATTGGCATTTATTTAAAGGTTATATGTTGGGCTATGCCCTACTAGGTATTATTTCCGCAGGGCTAATGACAGCGCCCTCTAGCGGAGTATATTACCTAGGTGTGGTGGGATTAATAACAGTTTTGATCGGATCCAGTGCACATTTAGCCATAGTATCTGTGGTAACTGAAAAGAAAGAACATCAATTATCTTTCATCATGGCGCTACCCGTTAGCCCGATGGATTACGCATTATCTAAAATGCTTGGCGGATTAACCATTTATTTGGTTAGTTGGGGGATCATTGTTACGGCCACTATCCTGATTATTTATTTCAGTCATATGCCAAACGGAATGCTGCCTATGTTGATTATTTGTGCGTTAGAAATATTGGTAGCAACTACAATATTACTTTGCGCAGGTGTATTAAGCGGCTCGGTGCCAGTAACGATAGTAGTTATGATTATACTCAACTTATTTTTTAATATGTTTATGTTTGCGGTTGCTGGAATTGAAGCTATTGGCAGTCATATTGAATCCCCCACAGCCATATTTAATTCAACGGTTTTTAACTTAATCGGTGCTGAGTTGCTTGCAATAGCAATAGTCATAAGTACCACCATTTTCATTAAATCACGAAAGGCCTGCTTTCTTTAGTTAGGCCTTTCGTTCGGCTTATTTAAGCCAATCAAAACTCAGTTCAATTCAACTTAACTTAACTTAACTTTAAAAGGTACTCATCATGGGTAGTCATAGTCGTGTCCACTATATAGATAATTTACGGGCGTTTGCCATGTTACTTGGTATATTTTTCCATGCTGCATTAGCTTACAGCCCTTCACTCAACCAAGTATGGCTAACAGCTAGCCCACAGAATTCTGTGATAGTCGATTTTATCGCTTTTTTCAGTCACACGTTCCGGATGCCCTTATTCTTTTTGATTGCCGGTTTTTTTGCGGCTTTATTAGTAAAAAAAAGAGGCTTGGGAGCGATGCTCAAAAATCGTTTACTACGCATCACTATTCCATTTGCGATATTTTTACCTTTAGTGATGACCGCCTTTGCCATACTCATAGGCTGGGCAATGGAAAACGTACAAGAACAATCTCCTATGCTGGGCTTAATCGCTATGATGGCACAATACCCTGATGCACCAGCACCACCAATGACCACCACTCATTTGTGGTTTTTATACCAGTTAACGTTTTTTTACATTGTGACTGCAATAGCAGTAAAATGGCTTAACGTTGATTGGATGTCTTATATCATCAAGATCCCAAAACTTTTCTTGTTGTTAGCGCCGTTTTTATTAGTACCCGCACTGATAACGCAACATGCCCCGACCCCTGCTCCTGAACAATTTATGCCGCAGTTATGGTCTTTCGGTTTCTTCGGTTTGTTCTTTTTATTTGGTTATGGCTTATTTAGCCATCAACATTTTTTAGACAAACTGCGGCCATACGTATGGGTAATGTTACTGACGAGTGTTGCCGCTTATATACTGTTTTTCCAAATATTCCCGCGCCATACCAGCATGCAAGAGATCATGACAGTCATGTCAACATCGCCAGCGATAAGCTTCAAACAAGCGAGTATGGCAACTTTACAAGCCTATATAAGCGTTTTTATGAGTCTGGTTTTATTGATAATCGGACGCAGCATGTTTAATAAACAAAACAGCAGTATGAAATTAATAGCAGACTCGTCTTACTGGACTTACATTATTCATTTGCCCGTATTGTGGCTGATTCAGTTTGCCTTGTTGGATAAAGAGTGGACTTTACTGGTCGAGTTTTTAATTAGTTCAGTTGGCACGGTTTTCATTGGTCTAATTAGTTATCTGTTGTTTGTACGTTGGACACCTATTGGCTGGTTATTAAACGGCAGGAAGATAGCGAAGCAACATACATGAGACGATAAAGAGGATCACCCTCTTACCGTCTCATGTATGATTTAACTAAATATCACTGACTGATTTTTGAATCTAAATCGTTTTGTGGGTAATCGCAAACGTTTGCCTTTTTTAACCACCATAATGTATACCAACCAATAACCAAGCCAGACAGTACATTTGCAGCGGCTATAGCGTAATAAACCGCTTTTACATCGAAATATATTCCAGCTATTACACTGAGTGGCACATACAATAGTGCCGTTCTAAGTAAGTAGTAACCTAATGAGCTCATCGGGCGCCCTAGCGCATTAAAGGCTGCGGCTGAAACGATCACAATGCCATACCCCCAAAGCCCTATTGTGGCGATACCAAGATAGCTAGAAGACTCTTTTGCAATAGCAACATCAGAGGATAATACTTGGCTAATTGGCTCAGCTAAAAAATATAATAGCGTTAAAATAAAGGCTGACCAAACACAGCACATCAAGTAACAATACTTAACAGCTTGCAGTACTCTGTTCTTTTTATTTGCACCCCAATTTTGCCCGACTATCGGCGCAATAGAAGCAGAAAGCGCAAACATCGGGATACAAGCAAACGTCTCAATCCGCGTGGCCACACCAAAAGCAGCGACAGTCTCAGCACCAAAAGTCGCAATAACACTGGTGACGATAGTCACGCCAAAAGGATTAACTGCACTACCCACGCCTGCTGGTATTCCCACCTTGAGTACTTTTTTACAGGATTGGACAATTTCTGATAATGCGGGCACAAACAAAACAATCATTTTTTCGCGATAATAAGCAACGTATAAGGCTAATAACAAGCTGAATACTCTTGCGATGAGAGTGCCATATGCCGCACCTTCAATATTAAAAGCAGGAATGGGACCCCAACCGAAGACTAAAATAGGGGTTGCGATTATGTTGATAACGGCGGCACCGATCATGATAATACTCGGCCACATTGCATCCCCTACCGCTCTAAGGATCGCATTAGCAACCATAGGAACAACCAAAAATGGCATAGAAATGTACCAAATCCACATGTAACGTTCAATCATCGAAAGCACATCACCTTGTGCTCCTAACAACATAAATAATGGTTTAATAGTAAGCAGACCAATTATCGAAATGATAACCACAATTAAAGTCGCAATAATTAAACTATCAGTCGACAAACGTTTAGCTTCTTTTTCATTTTTGGCACCAATTGCCTGTGAAACGACTGCCGCCGCACCTGCGCCTAAGCCTATGGCTAAACTTGCGATAGTGATCGTTATTGGAAAGGTAAATGACAATGCCGCTAGTTCGTTAGTACCCAGCTTACCAACAAAGTAGGTGTCAACAATGGACACAGACATGGTTGCCATAATGCCAATTATCATGGGCAACGTTAGTACAGCAATAGCGGTCCATAAAGACCCTACAGTTAAATCACGAGAAGATTTACTCATGCCGTTCCTTAGTTATTCTTTGAACCGTTATTCTTTGAACCGTTATTCTTTGAACCGCTTTTTATAAATGCGAACGAAGTGAGTAATGGATGTGTTTACGTAAAAAAATGCAAAAAAGAAACATAATTCGTAAAAGAGTAATCAAGGTGTCAA
>JBNMPD010000005.1:0-38185 GCA_051276225.1 Flavobacteriales bacterium | reverse complement strand
AAACCATCGTTTAAAATTATTGTTTAAAATGACCACTTTCAGATGGTAATAAACCACATCCAAAATTATGATTTTTGTAAGGCTGCCAATTAAATTCGACACTTAAATATAATGTCGAACTCATATGTGTAATAAAATGCCTGTAAACACATTACATTGATGGGTTTTCAATACTGGCAGTGCGTTCAAGGATATCGACACCTTGCTGTTTTAACCAATAGGGAATGTCCATCATTACCCAGTTTTCGAGTAATTTATTACCTTCCCGGTAATACACGTCAACAATTCGCATATCGGCTTGGCTATCGCCGCTAGGCATACCTAAAAAACCTCCTTTGGATTTATTTGATAAATTTGGCCATCCGAAGAAACAAGCAAACTGGCCTTCAGCAAAGCGACACACATGGCCGTTGAATACTTTATCGGTTAGGCCTTCTCTAAAGGGATACATATGTTGTTCTTGATATCGAGGGATAGTGTAAGTTGAACCGATACCTGCAGGGCCATACCAAGCCATGTCATCATGCCAGTTCTTTTTCATCACCTGCTCACCTGCCCTATCATTAGCAGTTTTATTTAGCTGGCTCAAATCATCAATCATAGTGTTGAGCACTTGTAAGGTTTTGACTGCCTCCTCCGTTGGCTGCTCATCAAATACCAAACCATTGTGATGGCGCGGTCCTGGATGAATTAGATTGGCCCCTGTTTGTGGTGGTAATGGGTTAATACCCACCTGTTGCATGAGTCCAATAATGTCTAACCAAAGCCCTGTTTTAGTAATTTTACCGTTCTCAACACAATTAAATTCCGCATATTTCAGCATGACGACTTTCCGTGTGGCCCTTATCCCTAACCAGTCAGCATCAAATAATCCCATAAAATGTCCCATACTCATTACCCAAGTATCACCACTGACATCATTCTCACCTGCAATAAATACATCCTGGCGTCTTTGAATATTTTTGAATGAGCGGTAAATAGGTTGCCAAACATCATGACTGACATCCTGTAAATTATTTATCTTATTAAAAGGGTACACACCGTAAAATTCATACTCATCAGCCATAAAAGACGCTTGAACTTGCGCAAGTGAAGTTGAACTTGCCTGCTCCATAGCAGTGAAGTATTCCATTACATAAGCTTTTTCATTTTGAAAACTGGCCATGTGCATTGCTCTCTTTTGGGTTATTAACTAATTCTAAAAAAAGTCTATTTACTAATGACTTCGAAGTCAATTAATAATAAGATGAAAAAAACTTTAGTACTTTAAACGATAAAAAGAAAAAAATTGGGAAGCACTATGACGGAATTTGGCGTATTAAACTGGAGTATATTAATAATATACATAGTCGCAAATCTACTTTTAGGCCTGGTGATAGGAAAAAGAATTAAAACCGATAATGATTTTTATATCGGGCAAAAGACCACACCTTGGTGGGCAATTGGCATTTCTGTGGTGGCTACTTATGTCAGCGCGATGACTTTTTTGGGCGCTCCCGCATGGGCCTACAAAGACGGTCTCAGTGTCATCGCTATTCACCTCAATTACCCATTAGTAATAATGATCGTTATTATTTTCTTTTTCCCCTTCTTTTATAACTCAGGCGTGGCGTCTATCTACGAGTATCAAGAAAAAAGATTTGGCAAACGTGCTAGGGCGTTAATTTCCTCTATTTGGTTGGTATCGCAAACCATGTCTTCTGCTGCTGTACTTTATGCAACTTCTGCGGTGTTGAGTTTTATCACTGGCGTCGATGTTATAGCCGCAATATTTATTGTTACTACCATTGCACTGGCTTACACCGTTCTAGGCGGTATTACTGCCGTAATATGGACAGATGTAATCCAGTCAGTCATCTTATTTGCTGGTGCGGGTATTATCTTTTATGCGCTGATTAATGAAAGCAGTTTCTCAGTGATGGATTCTCTCGTTCAGCTTAAAGCTGAAGGTAAACTCAACCCATTGATCACTGATTGGGACTTTAATGCTACCACTACAGTATGGAGCGGTATTATTGCCATGACGCTCTACCACACAACGGTTTATGGTACTAACCAAATGATGGTTCAAAGAACGTTAGCCGCAAAAAACATAGGCGACGCTAAAAAGTCCTATTTACTCATGGGTTTTGCTGCTTTCTTTATCTATTTATTTTTTATTATTCTTGGGGTGCTTTTTTACAGTTATTATCAAGGCAAAACATTTGATAACGAAAATCTGATTATCTTAGAGTTTGCTGCTGAATACGGTATGCCAGGCTTAATGGGGCTGATAGCGGCAGCAGTGATGGCTGCATCTATGTCAAGTCTCGACTCTGCCTTTAACTCATTATCGACAGTTACCACCATCGATTTCTATAAAAAATATTTTAAAAAAGGGGCTCCAGAGGCTCATTATTTGAAAGCATCTAGAATGTTCACGCTGTTTTGGGCGTTACTCATTATATTCCCTGCCATCATGTATCACCTGCATAGCTCAGGCTCAATTTTGGAGGTGTTGAGTAAGGTTGGCTCCTATTTTGTGGGTGCTCAACTTGGCATGTTTGGATTAGGATTTTTCTCAAAACAAGCTACCGAAAATGGCCTACTCGTGGGCACTGCTGTGGGGTTTGTGTCCGTTGCGGCGGTTTCCATCGGGACAGATGTTGCGTGGCCTTGGTATTGTCTGATTGGCGCAGGTGGGAATGTGATTGTCACCCTTATTGCTAGCCGCATCATTGATGGCAAACAACATGAATTATCAGAATATACGGTAAAGGGTCAGCAATTGAAGTTTGCCAGAGAGGGATTAGCAGAAAAAGAAAATGGCTGGTATCGCATCCCTGGCAAAATTGACCGTGTTAACTATTGGTTATTCGCTTTCTTTATTTTGACCTTGGTTTTCTTGTGGTCTATTCAATACATGGTTTAACAATGGATTATTATGTCAATAATTAGTCAATTTTATGATGCGCTTGCGCGCGATTTACCGCTAACGAATATAGTCAGCGAAGATTTAACTTTATACGCCTCTGAGCCGATCAACGAACTTCAAGGCATTGATGCAATAAGAGATCAATATTGGAAAGTTTTGTCTGAATCATTAGAGAATATTGAACGCAGACCGTTTATTGAGTTTGATAGTATTTATAACGATCATAAATGGATTGCCGCTACAGGCTATTTTGTAGGTAATTTTGCTAATGATTTGCTTGGCATACCTGCCACTAAAAAACCTGTCTATTTAAGGTTTACAGAATTGGTGCAGTTGCAAAACGAAAAAATAATCAACTATTATATCATCATAGACTTCTTAGATGTTATGCACCAAGCTGGCGTTAACCCCTTACGAAAAAGCCTTGGGCACGATGGTTTGATAATGCCGCCAACCACTATGGATGGATTAAATCCCATAGAATCCAATGTTGATCAAAGTCAACAATCAGAGCAACTGGTGTTATCTATGCTCGAAGAACTAGGTCACTTTGATGGTAAATCACTGACGAGTATGCAGTTAGAAAATTACTGGCATCCAGACTTCATGTGGTATGGGCCAGCAGGCATCGGTATGACCAGAGGCATTAGTGGCTTTCGAAAAAATCATCAAGGTCCTTTTGTTTTTAGTTTTCCTGACAGAATTGTTGACCATAAAGCAGCAATCATCAAAAAAGGAAACTATGTTTCAACCGGAGGTTGGCCACATATGCACGGTTCACATTTAGCCGGAGGTTGGCTAGGGTTGCCTCCTTCAGGGATAAAGCTTGAGCTTAGAGTGATTGATATTTGGCGCAGAGAAAATAATCTTTTAAAAGAAAATTGGGTTGGAATTGACATCATTCATATGTGTAAACAAATGGACTTAGATGTTTTTGCAATGATGAAAGACGCGTACCACCTTAGATGAGTCTCATTACGCGAATAGATATAACTTCAGATTCATCATCAACGGTGATTATTGATAAACGGTGTAACCATGCAACAAAATAATGTCACTCAAGTATATTGGAAAAACTTACCAGAACTATTGTCACCTCAAGGTAAACCAAGCCAATCATTAAAGAACTTTGACCCAGAGTTTATTGATATTGTGGATTATATTATTCGCATTACGCACCGTATCTGGGAGCAAAAAAACATTGCTTTGTGTAACGATTATTATGCTGAATATTGTCCTGTACACACGCTAGGTGGATACTCAGATGATGTTGCCACTGTAATAAAAAATACATTGTTAACTTTGGCTGCGTTTCCTGATCGAACGTTGATTGGTGAAAACGTGGTGTGGCGAAATCTAGGTGAGAATGACGGCTATTACTCATCACATCGCATCACAAGCATAATGACCAATAAAAATCCGTCTGAGTTTGGTGCCGCAACGGGTAAAACGGGTCGGGTTACCACTATCGCAGATTGTGTGTGTTACGAAAATAAAATTGTTTATGAATGGTTGATGCGAGATAACAGTTTTTTAGTGAAGCAGTTAGGTATTAGCCTGATTGATGCGGCGACACATTTTGCTAACTTACCCACAAACGATAATTTTGAAATATGGCGTGCACAAGAAATAACACGTATCAAAGCAGGACAAGTAACGTCTCATCAGTGGCATACACCATCAGATGACAGTAGTGAAAAATTTGCACAGCTTTGGATAAACACACTTTTTAATAAAAAAGCCTTTGGTGAAGTGAGAAGTTTTTACCATAAAAATGCTAAATTGCAGTGGCCGGGAGGCATCGAAGCGGTAGGTATCTCTGGTATTAGAGGGGTGTTTATTCAGTGGCTGGCACAAAGCCCTGAAGCATCAGCAACCTGCGACCATATTAGTGTTGTTCCCTTTGAAGATGACGCCACTGATATCGCCATTCGTTGGTCGGTAGCTGGCACGTTTACTCCTAAAAACGAGCTATTTTCAAAATACACAGGGCAATGTTTTTTTGTAATGGCAGCCACTCATTTGCGAATCATCAACGGCAAAATTAGCGAAGAATGGACAGTGTTTGATGAAGTAGCAGCTTATGCAAACATCATTAGAGATTATAATAATAGCGATGCTGGGCAGGGAGTTGAATAATGTTAGACATGCTTATTAAAACATTTACTCAAGGCGATATCACAGGTTACAAATCGAGCCTATTGCACTCTTCTTACTGGTCTCAACACAATACAAAAATGTTTGGAGAAGATAAGCTGACCTCTGTACCATTAAATTGGTTAATGTCTGCAGGCCGATGCCAAGTGTTGCAAAGCCTAGTCGTGCAGCAAGCAAATATCTTGGTTATACACTTAAAACTAAAAAAGCAAGATTACGACTTACCGATAAATTATACATTTTGGCTTCATAATAATGGTGCAGTAATCAAATCTGTGTATGCCATCGTTGATACCTTGCAACTATCTATTGCCAAAAATACCCATGTAGATGAAATAACGTTGTCTTTACCAGAACCCGACCCATTGTTGATCCCTGATTATGATCAGCAAGATAACTTGCAGGGAGAATTTGCTACACCTTCTTATCTTATTAAAAATCCGTGTTCACTCACTGTTTTATTAGACTCTTGGTGGTCGATTTGGAGCAACTCACAACTATCAATTATTGATGACATTTATACAGAAAAATCTGATGTTTCTCTACCTGGATCTTTTCAACAAAAAAGTCGCAGCGATATATTTGAATTTACGTTATCCATAAAGTCAAAATTGATGCGTGTTTTTTGTCAATTAGAGGATGTTGTAATTGAGGCAAATAACGTAGCAATAAAATGGTTTATTGACGGTGATGAACGTGGGCGAAAAATCAGACTACCACTCATTACAATATTGAAAACAGACGGTCAACAGATCACTTCTGAAATAACCACCTGCGACATTTTGGCCTTCAATAAACGTTATAATCATTCAAGACTTTTTGAGGGCATAGCAGTTTCATAGCTTTTATTCAAATAGCTAATATAATACAAACCAGCATTTATACTCCACCGCTTTGTAAGGTATGGGAGTCGCGCTTAGTATGCGGCTCTATGTCGACAAATAGTTATTTTCGGGGACGTTGATTTAACCTTTCTAGAAATGAGTGTTGACCGCCGCAGTGACTGGAAATTGTCTATTGTTGGGGGAAAATTGAATAATTTAAACGTCAACTGTTTGAAAACGAGTTAATTAAACAAATTAAGGTCAACATGTAGCGTCTAACTATAGTGCTTTCCATAATGGTGACCAATACAAAGCATGCTTTATGCTAATCGTTAGTGACTACATTAACAATAACGAAATTTGACCTGTGAACTACACAATTTTTCTATTTTTTATAGTTGTTAGCAAAACGACTGATGCCTTTGGGACAGATGTCGGCCACAACACTAGACTAAGAAAATATAAGAACTACGCACAATATAAATAGTCAGTTTAGTTAATTGATTATGGCAAACATCACTCAACATACATCAAATTATACCCAGCTAGATCATATATTCTATCGAACCCTCAGTTTGTTCGGTTGAGGCGACATCATTGTTACTTTCAACCCTAAAAGTAACCATCTTTACATGTAATTCTGTAATCGCTTTACTACCCGTTTTTATACACAACCCTGGCACTAATGCATGTATAAAGCAGGCTATTGCTGCTTTAAAAAGTTTCATAGAAAAGCTCATTGAGGTAAAAAAATGTTGGATGTATGTTTCGTTGACGGACTTTGGATGGTCAATAAATAGTTGTTTGAGCATATTGGTTTCCTATTGCTGAGCTGAGCATAACTAACTAAATTAGCTTTATCACTCAGTGTGAGTAAAAATCTGACTCAGGTAAAAATGGATTAGTTTTGTGCAAAGGTTTTAAACAATTAATTCGCAACATTTAATACCACTACTGCGTCCTTAATCAAAATTAGTTGGATTCAGACAAATTACCATAAGCGTTCCATAACAAAACGTCTACTACAAATACCTGGAAAATCGATACTGCTGAGTATTTTAGACTCTTTTTTCTAAAACAAAAAACGAATGGTTGGTTAGGCGTAAATATTGGCTGAGTCATTATCCCTGAGCATGGCAAAGTGTTACATGAGTTGTTAGTTAATGCTGACAAGATAATGTATTGAGTCAAGAACAAAGTCGTTGTTTCGTTAAATTCGATTTACCTGTACTGAAACTCCCTTTTACCCCATAAATATCGACAGTTTTGTTACGTTAAAGTGGACTCACGGCTATAAAGTACAAACTAGTGCAATTTTACTGTTCTGCGAGTTCGTAGTAAGGCGTGTTACGCCCTTTGGACACACATCAGAAACATCAGCAAATGACTGCCAGCCTTTGTCAATATTGGCCATGTCCCACTGCATCAGCATGCTATTCACTGCAACGATAGCATAACCATTCCCCGCCCAAGCATAATAATATGCCCCTTTGGGCAACATAGTTAACAGTTCTCTGTTTGCTGTTTCAGGGTGATAACTTTTTAATTGCCACTGAATATCGTCCCCTTTACCAGTAGACGCGGTATAGCTCATCAATGGCGAACGAGGTATTGCAAACAAACTTGGGCCAATATTTTCATCTAGCACTTGACTAGTCTGTTTTTGAATATTGGCTAGTTGTAATGTGTTTGGTTCTCCCAGAACAAATAACAGCACCCGATCGTTATCTACCCAAGCATGATATCCAACTGGGTTGATGTTACTCAGCAACTCACTTGCAGGCTCAGAAAATGGCTGTTCAGGGTGTAATGGATAGCGCCATAGTTTTTGTTTATTATCGACAGCCCGAATCACAGAAAAGCTATTACCTGTGGTCATCAAAGTGGGCGAGTATTCACTTTCTATTGAATTTGTTAGATTTGAAACCTGTCCTGATTCAAGTGAAACAAACATGCTGTCTGTTTGTCCGATTTTTTGTTCGTTTTTATTGTTTATTATGGCAGCGGTATAAAGCAGTGAATCACCATCAGGCAAAAATAAAGGCTGGTTATCGTATTCTGATCTCATGGTAAGGGCTTTAAGATGACTCACCTTAAGTCGATTATTTTGTAGTACTAGATCACCCACATAAATATCAAAACCCGGCATCTTAGCTGATGCCGAAAAGATCAATACGCCTAACAAACCAGTCATTAATTTCATATTTTTCCTTTAGCCCTTAAGGCTTGTGTAATTGTATTGGATCCTAACCCTTGGGGAAGCGGATATTTTGGCCCATTGCTGAATGACATCAAGCGTATCGCGCTGATAACCTAATCACCATAACATGCCAGCCATTACGCCTTTTATTATACATCCTCTAATAAAATCTCATAATAAGACCCAGCATCCACAAAATTTTAGAATGAAAGCCTCAGGACAAAGTTATGTAAACATAGCACGCCGAATTTATTGCATTTAATTGCCGAATTTATATTAGGTTAAAAAGGACACAATACGCTAGCATGATTAACATAATATTAACTTTTAGTTTTTGTTGAAGCTATGTAATCGATAATCGGTGACACCATGAAACAGTCTAAGAAAGTAAGAATGGGAATGGTCGGCGGTGGTCAAGACGCTTTTATTGGCGCAGTGCATCGAATGGCGGCCAATTTAGATGGCAATATTGAATTAGTGTGTGGCGCTTTCAGTTCAAACCCGGCTAAAAGTGTATCTTCTGGACAAAGCTTATATTTACCCGCAACTCGCTGTTACGCAGATTATGCACACATGTTTGCCGAAGAAGCGAAATTACCTGCAACTGAAAGAATGCAGTTTGTCTCTATAGTTACGCCTAATCATTTGCATTTCGCTGTTGCTAAAGCGGCACTAGAAGCAGGGTTTCATGTGCTCAGCGATAAACCCGCTACCTTCACACTTCAAGAAGCATTGGATTTAGCTGGTAGATTAAAAACATCTGGTCAACTATACGGACTAACTCATACCTACAACGGATACCCTTTGGTCAAACAAGCTAAACACTTAGTAGCGACCGGGGCTTTGGGCAAAATCAAGAAAGTGGTAGTGGAATACAGCCAAGATTGGTTGGCTAATAAAAATGATGAACTTAGCAAACAAGCTCAGTGGCGTGTTGACCCATCAAGAGCAGGCGTAAGCTGCTGTATGGGTGACATTGGGGTACACGCTGCCAATTTGGCTGAATATGTGACAGGTGCAACTATTTCAGCCATGTGCGCAGATTTAAACGCGGTAGTTGATGGCCGTCAACTCGACGACGATGGCACAGTTTTATTACGTTTTAATAATGGCGCTCGTGGGGTACTAATGTCTAGCCAGATAGCAGTAGGCGAGGAGAACAACTTACGTTTACGGGTATATGGAGACGAAGCTAGTATCGACTGGTCACAAATGGAACCCAATAGTTTATGGCTAAGATCTAACACCCAATCTACCCAATTGATCCGCACTGGGGTAGGAGAACTTTGCCCCGCAGCACAGGCAGCGATTCGAGTGCCCGCAGGGCATCCTGAAGGTTATTTAGAAGCCTTCGCCAATATTTATCAAAATTTCACAAAACAAATCCGAGCGTTTGAACAAGGTTTACCATGCTCAAATGAAACATTCGACGTACCCGGTATTGATGAAGCAATCCGCGGCATGGCCTTTATTGAAAACACAGTGAAATTTAGCCAATCAGCCATAAAATGGCATGACTTCGAAATATCTCCCTCAACCGTTTCAGGAGTAGCCGAATGAAACAAATCAAAGGCCCAGGCATATTTCTTGCACAATTTACCAGCGATGAAAAACCGTTTAATTCTTTTCCTGAAATTTGTCATTGGGCGGCAGGATTAGGTTTCAAAGGTATCCAAGTTCCCTCATGGGAAGGTCGATTGTTTAACTTAGAAACGGCAGCAAACAGCCAAGACTATTGCGATGAAATCAAGGGCATTGCCAGTGAAGCGGGGCTAGAAATTACCGAACTTTCTACCCATCTTCAAGGCCAGTTGGTAGCTGTGAACCCTACTTATGATCAGATGTTTGACGGTTTTGCTCCCAAGCATGTACAAAACAACTCTAAAGCTCGCACTGAATGGGCTATTCAACAAATGATGTATGCTGCTAAAGCCAGCCAACGCTTGGGTTTAAAAGGTCATGCCACTTTTTCAGGCGCTTTATTATGGCAAACCATCTATCCATGGCCTCAGCGCCCTGCCGGTTTAGTTGAGCAAGGCTTTACAGAACTAGCAAAACGTTGGCTACCTATTTTAAACGCCTTTGATGAAGCTGGTGTAGATGTTTGTTACGAGTTGCACCCAGGTGAAGATTTACATGACGGTGTGACCTTTGAGCGTTTCTTAGAAGCAGTCGGTAATCATGCACGTGCCAATATTTTATATGACCCTAGCCATTTTGTTTTACAACAACTCGACTATCTTGCCTTCATCGATATTTACCATGAGCGTATTAAAGCCTTTCATGTGAAAGATGCTGAATTCACTCCCAATGGACGTAGTGGTGTGTATGGCGGCTATCAAGCTTGGATAGACAGACCGGGGCGGTTTCGCTCTTTAGGCGATGGTCAAATCGACTTTAAAGCTATTTTTAGCAAAATGACCCAATACGATTTTGATGGATGGGCCGTGATGGAATGGGAATGTTGCATAAAACATCCACAAGATGGTGCCGCAGAGGGTGCTAAATTTATTAGCGAACATCTGATCAGGCCTACTGACAAAGCGTTTGATGATTTTGCCAGCATAGGGCAAGACGTTGCAATGAATAATAAAATACTTGGCATTAAATAAGGTGATAAATATGGATACGACAGCCAACATTTCAGAAAAAGACGCCAAACGGATTTTTCGTATAAGTTGTATAGCCCTAATAGTGACGTCGATGACCTTTGCTATTAGAGCAGGGATATTAGGTGACTTGGGGCAGCAATACGGCTTAAGCGGAAAAGAACTTGGCTGGATAGCCAGTATGGCCTTTTTAGGTTTTCCTGTCGCTATGATTTTTGGTGGAATGCTATACAACGCGATTGGCGCAAAATTAATTATTTGGTTAGCATTTATAGGTCATGCCTTAGGTATTGTATTAACCATTTTTGCCGATGGATTCTGGGGTTTGATGATTTCAACTTTCCTAGTTGGCATCGCCAATGGTTTAGTAGAGGCAGGCTGTAACCCTATTATTGCACAACTTTATCCCAACAATAAAACCACTATGCTAAACAAGTTCCACGTATGGTTTCCTGGCGGTATTGTGATTGGTTCGCTCGTCTCTGCAGGTATGACTCAAATCGGATTAGGCTGGGAAGCACAAGTCGCTACTATGCTAATTCCTACGGCAATTTACGGTTTCATGATGATAGGTTTTGAATTCCCTGAATTCGACCAAAAAGAAAATTCCACGAGCAGTAATATAAAAGGACTACTTAACCCTATATATCTATTTTTGATTGTATGTATGACCATGACGGCCGTCAGTGAATTTGGTCCAGGCCAATGGATCAATCAAATATTAAGCGCCTCTGGTGCACAACCTATGCTTATTTTAGCGCTAATTACCGGCATTATGGCCGTTGGACGTTTTTATGCAGGCCCGCTGGTACATAAACTAAGTCCCGCTGGCGTATTATTTGTTTCAGCGATATTGACTAGCTTAGGACTTTTCCTAATGACTCAGTTACAAGGCAATGCTGTTTATTTTGCCGCTGTTGTATTTGCTCTAGGTGTCACGTACTTCTGGCCAACAATGATTGGCTGTACCAGTGAATACACGCCTAAGACTGGGGCGTTAGGCATGTCACTGATGGGCGGAGCAGGAATGTTTGCGGTGGGTATGTGGAATCCAGTAATTGGTAGCTGGATAGATTCAGCGGCAAAAGAAGCTGAAATAGCTGGTTTGACGGGTAACGACCTGGCTCTCGCTTCAGGTCAAGCGGCACTAAATAACTTACTTTATTTCCCACTTGCTTTGATTGTTATTTTTGGTGGGTTTTATTGGTTTATGCGTAAAGTAAACTCTAAGTTGACCGCGCATTAATGACCCGGTGTTGCTAATTTAAGCGCTCTTTTAAAAGAGTATTGAGGAGATTGATATGCCCACTGATACACATAAAACCGCATTAGACATAAAAATATCTGACGAAGATAATCGTCGTGTATTTATGAAAAAGATGGTCGCTTTATTTGGTGCAACAACTGCAGCAGCCGTGCTGTCTGGTTGCAGTGTGCCTGTGGCACAACAATTTGCTGTGCAAAGGCCCGAACCATCCCAAAATGGAAAGTTGTTTTCAGAACATGAATTGACAGTTCTTTACAGCCTGTGCGAAACCATTTTACCTAAAACGGACACTCCGAGTGCAGTCGAAGTTGGATGCCATGAATTTGTCCCACATCAGCTACAACACTGCCACTCAAAGCAGCAGCAAGATGACTGTGTTCACATCATAAAGGCTGTTGATATGTATGCGAATAAAGAATTTGGTAAAACATTTCCTTTACTGCAACCAAAACAACAGCAACAACTTTTAATCAACATTGAAAGTGATGGCGTATCGACAGATAGTGAAAAAGGGCAATTTAGTTTTCTAAAAGCGCTTATTGTATTTGGCTATTTCACCTCTGAAGTGGGCGCGACACAAGCACTCAATTATCAAGCCGTTCCTGGTGGTTTTACCGGCTCTATACCCGCTAATTCAGACACAAAATCTTGGGGTTCGCTGGCTTATTATTAATTTTTGATAATCACAGCAAACGGGCATAATCAAACAGGATCACGAGTAAATTACATGACAACAGATTTATATATTCACGAAAGTGACGAAGTATACGATGCCATAGTAGTAGGTTCAGGTATTACCGGAGGCTTTGCTGCCAAAGAATTTTGTGAACGTGGCATGCAAACGTTAATGATAGAACGCGGACGCGTCGTCGAACATCGAAAAGACTATATTACCGAAGGTAAAGCGCCATGGGAGTTTGAAAACCGCACCAAGGTCGACAACTTGCTCACTGAAGAAAAATACGCTGTACAGAAAAAATGCTACGCCTTCAGTGATATGACCAAACACTTTTTTGGCAATGATAAAGACTTACCTTACAGCACTGAGCAAGGCACTGGCTTTGACTGGATAAGAGCCAATCAATTAGGTGGCAAATCTCTGCTGTGGCATCGGCAATCTTATCGTTTCAGTGATTTTGACTTTTCTGCCAATAAAGCAGATGGGCACGGTAACGATTGGCCTATTCGTTACGAGGATCTTGAGTCTTGGTACAGCTATGTAGAAACGTTTGTAGGCATAAGTGGTAGTGATGAAAATCTTGAACAATTACCGAATAGTGAGTTTTTGCCACCACTTGAAATGACTGCACCTGAAATACATGTTAAGCAGAAAATTGAGCAACACTTTCCTGATAGGCAACTAATTATGGGCCGCACTGCCCACTTAACAAAGCCTACACAACTTCACTTAGAACAAGGCCGTGTGACTTGCCAGGCCAGAAGCGAATGTCATAAGGGATGTTCTTTTGGTGCATATTTTTCTACCCAAAGCTCCACACTCCCCGCGGCTGCTAAAACAGGTAACTTGTCTATTGCCCCTAACAGTGTTGTACATAGTCTAATTTATGACGAAAAAACTAAACGTGTTAAGGGTGTCAGAGTTGTTGATAACGACGACCTAAGTACCCGCGAATATTTTGCTAAAGTGGTTTTTTTATGTGCTTCGACTTTGGGTTCTGCACAAATCATGCTGAATACCAAAACTAGGTCTTTCCCAAATGGTATTGCTAATAGCTCTGGCGTACTTGGTCATTATTTGATGGACCACAATTTTAATGCGGGGGCCATCGGCACTGTTGAAGGTTTTGAGGATGAATATTACTCAGGTAGGCGGCCTGGAGGCATACTAGTGCCTAATTTTCAGTACAAACCTTCATTATACAAGCAAGGTTATGTGCGTGGCTATGGATTAGCAGGTGGCAGTCATCGAGAAAACTGGCCGACCAACGCCCATCAACCGGGTATAGGTGCAGACTACAAAACCAAGTTAACCAAACCAGGAAGGTGGAGAATGGATCTAAATGCACAAGGCGAAATGTTGCCTCGTTTCGATAATTACATGGCGCTTCACCCCACCAAAACTGATAAATGGGGTATTCCGCTGATCCATATTGACTGTACTTGGTCAGAGAACGAAAAATTAATGATGGCAGACGCAGAACAAACTGCTTTTGATATGTTAACCAAAGCGGGGCTGACAGAAATTGAGAGTTATAACACGGTCGAAAAAAATAACCCGGGTATCGCCATTCATGAGGTAGGTACGGCTCGTATGGGACGTGATCCAAAAGACTCTGTGCTAAATAGTTTCAATCAGTGTCATGATGTGGACAATTTGTTTGTAACCGATGGCGCCAGCTTTTGTTCAAGTGCGGTGCAAAATCCCTCCCTGACATTTATGGCAATAACGGTAAGAGCGGTAGATTATTGTGTTAAAGAAATGAAAGCAATGAGGATATAAATCCACTCTGACTCTTTATAAACACTGCGATTTGGTGTTACTACTATTTACAATGAAATGTTCTACAAAAAAGGTTAGGCATTTTTAGCCTTTTTTTCTGAGCAATAAACGCTTTAATTTATTTTTAACGGGTGTCCAAACGGTGAAGGGTTTGCTGGGTGCCACAGTTAACACGTGGGCGAAGTCTCGCTCGGCTAATTGTACTTCGCCACCATGTGCCAACATCATAGAAACGGGTTGCAAAGCCTGCACTTTTAAAATTGAAGCGCGATATTGTTCAGGGTAGTGTACTGGAATCGGTGGGATGAACCGGTCTTTTACCTTGACCAATAAGTCTGCCACATAGATACGCTTTGAAGGTCGATGCAACACAGATAAGTCCCGATCCGTATGCCCTTCAGTCGTCAACACACACCAATCATCAAAACCAGGAACAGTATCTTGATCAGTTAATGCATAATCAATTTTGAGGTGTGGAGAATACCATAAGTTCTTTCTAGCTTTGCGCATTCTGCTCGCCACCCATGTGGCTAGTGCAATATCCACTAAATGCGTAAATCTGCCGCCAAGTCCAGTATACCATTGGCTTGGCATATTGGCGCTAGCAATTTTACAACCGGTAATGTTACGAAGTTTGTGCGCTGCCCCCGCGTGATCCGGGTGCATATGGGTGACAACAATCAGTTTTAAATCAGAAAAAGCTCTGTTTAAGTCGCGAGTTATAAACTGCTCCAGCATAGTGATGTCTGCACCGCAACAACCATCTAGCAGCATCAACTGTTGTGGATACTCGACTAAATAAATCGATTGAATATGCCCTTTTAACTGATGAATTTTCAAAAGAAAAAAGCTTTAATTCTCATCACCTGAGTCAACTTGTTGTTCAATATATTCAATCGCCTTTTGTAGACTACCAAAAGCGCTGATTAAATTTTTTCGGCCTTTATTCATCAATTCTGGATCGTTGTTTTCGGACATCATCCACACCCAAGTGCGGATCAAAGATTCTGGAGGCACATTACTCATGACGGTCTACGTATCCCTTATTATTATTGAATAAACTATTTCATTGTATCGTGCTAAATCAATGTAATCGAGTAGTGTTTTAATATTTAATTATGTGCATAGTGTTACCATTTAACTATCACTAGTATAGTAATTTACCAGACTTACTTTTCATGATCGCCTAGGAACAAAATGATAAAGATTGTCGTTGGGTCGAAAAACCCAGTAAAAATTAACGCGGCTAAAGCAGCAATATGTGACATTTTGTCTTTAACAGAAGTGCAATGCGTCGGTATAGATGCTCCCTCGCAGGTAGCAGATCAACCGATGACCGTTGACGAAACCCAGCTTGGTGCCGTCAACCGGATCAAATATTGTCAACAACACACCCAAGCTGACTTTTATGTGGCAATTGAAGGCGGTGTAGACCAATTTGAATATGGCCCAGCCACCTTTGCATATGTTGCTATTACCGATCAAAACAACATGGCTATTGGGCGTAGTTGTAACCTGCCTTTGCCGCCTGTTATATACCATGCTCTTGAAAATGGTGAAGAACTAGGTGATGTTATGGACAGGTTTTTTGATACTGACAACGTTAAACAAAAACAAGGCGCTATTGGCCTCTTAACCAATGGCTTAGCCACAAGAGAAGGTGTATACAGACAAGCCATTTTACTCGCTATGGCGCCTTTTATTCATCCAGATTTATATTGTAAATAAACGTTTATCGTTTGTTTAGGCAATTGTCAGCGGTGTCAATGACAGGTAACAAATACTTAGACTAAAATCTTGGTTTTTTGGATTTAGCTGGTATCGTGTCGTTCCCTCTAAGCCGTTGTATTAAAGCCGTTATATTGGGCCCGTTACTTAAGTCACAAACCATAGAGGTTAGGTATGCAAAAAACACCCAAAGAATCGAATTTTTCTCTATCCAAGTATTTAAGCAAAGTCGAGATATTTGGTTGGGGACTATGCATTTTTTCTATGATGACGATCGTTTTTGCCAAACAGCTGTCACCTGCAACTGAGCCTTATGCTTGGATCGGCGCGATAATTGGTGCTGGCATTATAGGTTGGGGAATGGCACGTAAACACAAACAAGGCTAGGCTTTGTGGGTTCAGACAAGATGAGCCTTTTAGTCTTTTTAGTCCTTGAACAATAACCTTACCACTACTCCCGATTTATCTTTAAGATTATCTATTCTGATATCAGCTTGGTGATATTGTGCAATGATTTTAGCGATATACAAGCCTAAGCCCAAATGTGATTGCTCGGTGTTTTGTTGTTTACGCACTGAGACCATAGAATCAAGCAATTGATGTTGCATATTTTCTGGTAACAAGGTGCCTTGGTTGCTGATAGTCAACATATGACCTGATTCACTATTCACCATTTGTAAGTTAATAGCTGAATTTTCTTCACTAAATTCAACTGCATTTGCAATAATTTTATCTAACATCTGGGCGAATAGCTCAGGTGAACCGTGAAAAGTCAAATTAGACACTGACACTTGCACATCAAATGTTCTTGTGGCGTAAGCTAAACGATAACCAGCCACACAACCCTTCAACAATTCCTCTAAATCAAATGTCTCACGATCGCTACTTTGGATTGCTTGCTCTAATCGTGTTGCTTCACTCATATTTGTGAGTATTTTACTTAACCGAGTAATGCCTTGTTTAGCACGATCGACGTATTGTTTACTCTCTGGGTTTTGTTGTTCCAATAACAAGATGTCTAAGGAGGAATTAACAATTGCCACAGGGGTTCGTAATTCATGGGATAAACGAGAAGCCATATTCTCTAAATAGGCATTGTATTGGCTGAGCCTGCTTAACACATGAGCAAAGGTGCGGGACAAGTCGCCTATCTCGTCTCGGACGGAAGAAGGCACTATATCTCCAATAATTTTACCTTGTTGATCAATCGCACTTTCGGTTTCATTTCTAAGTTTACGAATACGCCAAGAAATACGTGAAGCGATTAAAAATAATGCCAATGTACTGATCAAAATAACCAATAAAATATAATGGAACTGTTGTTCAAGCGCTTTATTTCTGAGTGTACGAATACCGTTAGTGGTTTGTTCTACCACAACGGCCCCCATTACTGCCTCATCAATGTAAATAGGATGAGCAGCCGACATGATCACCGCTTTATTATCTGAGCTTAAGCGCCACAATGTGCTTGGTGTACCTTTTAATGCTTGGCTTATATCTTGCCCCTGTAAGGCAAATGCGTCACGCAAGTCATCCACAAAATCTGCAGGTGGCTTAGTCAATATTTGATAATACAGCGGTAACAACCAGTTCTTTTCTATATATTCCCAGCCACTTTTTTGATGGTTTTGATTATTATTTCCTAATAAATTATTCAGTGAGCTACTCTGCACCCCAGATGATCGTTGAATATTACCCGAACGCGCGAGCACTCGCATATGTTTATCTACTACCCATACTCTAGCGTTTGAGTACTTAAGCCCTTTGAGTATTTTTTCTATTTCCGGTGAAGGTACCAACACTGTGCCTAGTGAATCCAATTGAGAGGGATTGGCCGTGCCTATGATGTGTTCCACAGACCTAGTTTGTGGATCATCAACATCAACAATTGCAAAGGCAATTTTGCTTGATATGATGGCTAAAGGAAAACGTAATTCGACTTGATAACCGCTTGTTGTGTTGCGCCATTGGCCTTGAATTTTGGTTTCTAACCTTTCTGGTTGTAATGAGTCTAAATCATCTTTTAGCAAATATGCATTTACCCAACCTGGCTTCGTTGGTGCAATAATATAGCGCTGAAATAAACCATTTTGGTCAGTCATGGCTATTTGTAAATGATCATTCTTATCAATCCGCAAACTATTGGTGGGTCTAAGTAATACATTGTTATCGGTTACATCAAACATGGCATACAAGAATCTGTCGTACTGGCCCACCATATGTGTAAAGTGCAGGCTATCCAATTGGTAATCTTGGATTGGGTCAATCAGGTTTTGCTGACCGTAGGCAATGGACAAATGTCGATAGTCTTGCCAATCGTCTAACTTGCCATCTAATTGAATAGGGTAAGCAATTTTATGTGCATACAAATCAGTACCTGGTTTAACGTCAGTTAGATAGGCAGATTGACTATCAAACAAAGCAGGACGCTCATGCAATGCAGTGGCTACAGCTCGAGCTGTTCCCAGCATAGTTTGTTCTTGGCCGATACGCAGATAGGTTTCCATCTCCCACACATATTGATAGCCCAACCAAGGAATAGCCAATAAAAACCCAGAGAAAAAAAGTAATTTAAGGCGCAGACCAAAACGTAGTTTACTCATCTACCTGTCACCCAAAACGCAAATTTAGTAGCGATAACATGCTTAAGCACTTTTCCATCTATAACCCATACCGTAAACAGTCTCAACGTAGTCAAAATGTGGGTCTACCTGCATGAATTTTTTACGAATACGTTTGATATGAGAAGTAATAGTGGTGTCATCCACTACCATTTTTGATTCATCCATCAATTGCTGACGACTTTTGACATGTCCCGAAAACTTAGCAATCGCGTGTAACATCCAAAACTCGGTGACTGTGAGTTCAATACCCTGCCCTTTCCAACTGACTGTCATACGTTTACTGTCTATCGTCAAATCGCCGGTTTGAATAAGGTCAGTGTGTGTTTGCGGCCTATCTAATAACTCAGTACGTCTAAAGAGTGCTGCTATTCTGGCTAATAAATGCGGCAAACTGATATCTTTGGTCAGATAATCATCAGCGCCCATCCGCAAACCACATATGGTGTCGTAATCATTGTCTCGGGCGGTAAAAAATATAATAGGTAAGGTCTTAGATAAACTCCTTAGTTGCTGACAAACAGCAAAACCGCCGTCAATTTCATCTTCAAGGCCAATATCAATGATTGCTAAATCTGGTAATTTCTCAGAAAATGCTTGTTCCGCATGTCTTCTATTGGCATAGGGTTGTACCTCATAACCTTGCTTACTGAGAGCAGCAATATAGTTTTCTCTGAGTGCTTGGTCATCTTCAACCAAGGCGATACGTTTTGACATAAATAGCGCCTGTTTAGTTGCGTTTTATTGTTCATAGATTCACTATATCTTAAAACTTCTTTAGGTTAAGTCGATAAATAACTGAAACCTGCAATTTCCATTTTTTCGCCACAATTGACCTCAAGATTGCCATATTGTCTCCCTGAATCGGCCATACATTCTTTGTTTACTAGAGAGGAACCAAACAACCACCCTCTTGGAGAGAACCATGAAACTAACTATTACTAAGATTACCGCCTCTATCGCATTCGCTTGTTTATTATCTAGCAGTGCTATAGCTGAGCAACGCAGTCAACAACAAAAAACTAATGAGGTGATTGGTCTCAGTACTGGCGCAATCATCGGAACAGCTATTGCTGGGCCAATAGGTGGGATAATTGCAAGCATATTGGGCGTGATGATAGCTGAAGACGTGAACGCTGATAAAAAGCTACAAATAGCTAATAATTTACTGCAACAAAAAGACCAACAACTGTTGGTAATGCAACAAAATTTCAAACAGGTAAAAGAACGCGCAACGCTTCACATTGCTTCCATGGACAGTGCGCTAGAAAAGGCGGTGTTTGAACAAGGAACGCCAGAAATTGAAAGCAACATTCAATTTAAAACCGCGTCTTATTTTTTGGAGGAACACTATAAGTCGCAGTTAGACTTGATAGCTCAAACCCTACAAAAAAACACTAAGTTAAGTATTACCTTGTCGGGTTTCGCTGATAAGCGTGGCGACAGTACTTTTAATCAAGCCCTTTCAGAGCAACGTGCGTTAACAGTCAAAAACTACCTTATGAGTAAAAACGTTAAAGAAGCACAAGTCATCACTTACTCATTTGGCGAGTCTTCACTAGTTAGCGCGGGTATACATTTTGAAGATGATTTTTTTGACCGCCGAGTTATGTTAAAGGTATCGGATGACCAAGTAGAAATGACAGCGGCCAATCAATAAATTTGATTGCATACTAAATAAAGAAACGTTTATGTCGTCACTGCTTACACTTACCGTTGTTAGCTTGGTGGTTATTCTGATTATCCAGTTTACAAAGCTGAATAAAAATAACTAGCACGGTCATTGAATAAGGCGAGCGCGATGCCCGCCTTATTTTAGAACAACTGCACTTAAATTCGTCTTAATCTTTAATAAAAGCCACGTTTAACCTTTATTCAAGTGTGCGTAGTTCTAACATCGCTTCCACAGTGGCTGATTTTATACATCACACATTTACTGAATATCCAATGTTTATCGACTCGATTTTTTAAGCTATTTTACGCGTTATGGTTCGTTTTTTTGAGCGTACATATGATCCCACCATAGTGGTTCATTTTTGAGTTTTAAGTCGAAGTAGGCCAAAATAGTTTTCCACCAGCGTAATCTGCGTTCACGACTATTGATATGATGATCATCTCCTTGAAACTCGATTAACTCCACATCTTGGTCCAACAGCTTTAATGCGGTGTACATTTGATGACTCTCACCTACAGGTACATTGGTATCAGCATCTCCATGAATTAATAATAATGGGGTGGTGACTTTATCAGCTGCAAACACAGGACTTTGCTGGGTGTAGAAATTAGAGTTATTCCAAGGGAAACTTCCTTTTGTCGCAACACCAGAATAACCATAGCCCCACCATCCATGGCCCCAATAAGAAGTAAGGTTACTGATGCCAGCATGGGAGATAGAAGCGGAGAAAAAATCTGTTTTAGTCGCTAGATACATGGTCATAAAACCACCATAAGAGGCGCCCATGTTGCCTACACGTTCTTTATCCACAAAAGGATGCGCCATCACAAAAGCTTGTGTGCTTTCAATAATTTCATCAGCGGTGTTAATACCCCAGGCATTAACATGACGGGCAGAAAAGTTTTGGCCATAACCGGTGGCACCTGAGGGTTGTAAGACATAAACCACGTAGCCTTGAGAAGCCCAAAGACTAAATGGCCACCTACCAGTAAATGACCTGCTAACAGGTGATGTGCCCGCATAATAATAAACAATAGCGGGATATTTTTTAGTGTTATCAAAGTTAGATGGATAATAAACGCGTCCATCGATTGTTTGACCCGATTGGGTGCTGTAGTCCCAGTCTTTTAAATCAATAAAATCTACCTTTGCGTATTCTTCTTTGGCTGAATCAAATAAACGTTTTCCTTTATTTGAACCCAGTGTTGTTGCATACACTATTTGTGGTCTCGTAGCGCTTGTACCTTTGTAAATAATGCTGGGTGTACTTTGCCTTGAAATGCTAAAACCACTGACTATTTCTACCTCAGTATCAAATTTTCTGAATTTTTTTTGACTGATGTCATAACTATATAGCTGTCTTCTATCTTGGTCAGTCGTGGACACCAATAAATCGCCATTTTTGAGTACTTCAATCTGCCCAATCGCAGGTTTAAAATCTTTCGAAAGAGGCATGATTTGCCCCTGCTTATGCATAAGGTAAAGTTGCCCGTCATAATTATTTGCAACACCAGCGTTAGAGACATTATTACCTCGGCCATCTTTGAAATCTGGGCCAGCACCAATAATAAAACCGTCTCTGTGGAATTGAGCCGAATTGAATGTTCTATACTCACCCACTAGTTTTTCATTACCCGTATTTAAATCTAATTCTAATAATTGCGTTAAACCGTGGGCAGGCTCTTTATAATCGATGGGGTTTCGAGTGACCAATGCTTTGCGATTTTTTATATCTACATCTGCTAAGTAACTAGATAATTTATTGTTAGTCACTTGTCTAAATAGACTCGACTGAATATCAAATAACTGCAGTTGTTCATTGCCTCGCCAACCATTCCAGCGGTCTTCGAGTCCGCGATAACGCTTAGTAAATTCGTGAGGTTTTTCTTCTGACTTATTCCACGCTATAAGCAATTCAGAATCACTTAACCAGTCAATGTTACTGATACCTTCTAGCTCGGATGCTAACAGTTTTAGTTGCCAATCTTTTCGTGTTAGTTGATAAAGTTGATTATCATGAGTAAATACCAACGCCTTGCTGTCTGTTCGCCAAGTTACATGCCCAGGTGTCATTGCTTGCCAGCGATAAACAACTTTTTGTGAATCTACGTTGATGATCTCAACAACAGATGCTGCTTGATCGCCGGTTGAGTCACTGTATGACTTTTTTGTCCAAACGAGCAGTTCACCGTTAGGGGAAATATTTAGCGAACCAACTGTTTCACTATCATAATATTGTTGCATGGAGGCGCGTTTATTACTGTGATCGTTCCCAAATAAAACAGACGGTTGTTGTGGCATAAGCGATTTATTTTTATTCGTCTCCTTATCCAAATTCTTACCCGTATTCTTATCCGTCGTCTTAATCGCATCATCAAGCCATTCTATAGAGAATTCTTGCCACTGCTCGACACCAGAAACCACGAACAACGCACGGTAATCTTGATTCAATAACGCTACAGAAAAATCGTTATTGCCTTCAATAGGCATCTGGTTAAGATAAAAAGAAGCCTTTTTTGCACCTTTGATTGTAAATTTGCCAGTTGCAAATTTATGGGCGGATATTGAAAATCTTAATAGGTGAGTACCTGAAGGATCGCCAGTCAACGACTCCCAGTCTTTTAACTGGTTGAATACTTTTATCAATTTATCATGGTCAATTTTATCAGAAATAGCTTTAACAAAATTTTGCTCAACAATCTGTTTGAAGGGGTTATCCCCTAATGCCACTTTGGCATTGCCTGTTTCTAGAGTAATTTTACTTATTACACTGGGGTCAACCTTAGAAGCCAACAATGATGTAGAAAAAAGACCTAACATCATAACCACTAGTGGTAAATTTTTTGTCATTTGTATTCTCTTATAAAATTTTTATATATTATCGAAACAAGCTAAAACGTTTTTAGCAAACTCAGTCAGCAAGACTGATTATACCTATGACAGATGAAAATATATCAATCAATTACTAACCCAAACATGCAATCTCAATATGAGTTAAATGACGCTAAATTTAAGAAAATACAACAGCTTTTCACTACAAAAATATCATCAGGCCACAGCCATGTAAGAATACCTTTTAGATAAGGCTAAGAGGAAATTTAGAGCCAAAGCAAACCTTAGCATTATTCAATTAAGTACTTAATATTGAAAATCACAATAACCCCTTCCATTGACAAGTTAGTGTTGGCATTTTATAACGCCGTATCTTTATACGGTGATCGTGGGGCATTTATGATAAAAACAATTAGTGTGCTTGCTAAAGAAGTCGACGTTGGCATAGAAACTATCAGGTTCTATGAGCAAAAAGGTTTAATAACTCAGCCCTTGAAGCCAGTATCAGGTTATCGAATCTATCCCCAAGATACAGTTAAAAAACTATTGTTTATTAAAAGAGCCAAAGTGCTCGGGTTTACTCTCGAAGAAATCAAGAAGTTGATACAATTAAATAATATGCAATGCGACGAAATGGCGGTGTTAGCAAAAAACAAGCTAGTGTTAGTTAGAGATAAAAAAGCGTTTTTACTGAAGCTTGAAAATAGTTTATAGCAAGTAGTTTCAACCTGTCATTCAAACACAGACCAACAAACGTGTCCTACCATTAAATCGTTATATATCTGAGTTGACTCAGGGGTAGGCTACGGAATTTATGAGCATCTTATAAAATTTAGGGTGTTCAATGTTAAGTTAGTTAGTAGAAAAAACCAGTTCTACGGGTACTTGGTTATCAGCACTGGGTTGCGCTACGTGTTTTCCTGTACTAGGAAGTATTGCTTCTGCAATGGGATTAGGGTTTCTGTCTAAATTTGAAGGCGTCGCAATCAACACATTGCATCCACTATTTGCCACGATTGCATTGGTTGGCAATGCTTTAAACTGGTGGAAACATAAACAACATATACGTGGAGCCTTATCTCTTATTGCGCCGATGGTAGTATTGTTGACACTTTACCCGCTTTGACAATACCCATGCAGTACATACTTATTTTATGCTGTATTGACACTCATGATTATCATGTCACTTATAGATATATTTAAACCTGCGAGGCCAACTGAATGTCAAATATAACACTTGAATCAACACTTTCTTGTCCAGAATGTGGACATAGCAAACTAGAAGAAATGCCGACTGACGCCTGTCAGTGGTTTTATGAGTGTGAAAAGTGCAAAATAATTCTCAAGCCGTTAGCTGGGGATTGTTGTGTGTATTGCTCCTATGGCACAGTGAAATGCCCCCCAATTCAAGAAGGTAATTCATGTAGCAGCTAACGCTATATTTTTATTGTTAATAATATCAATTACGTCAATATTCATCAGCCGGTGCGAAACCCTTATTTTAGATTTATAGTGGGGAAACCAGAACTGAAATTTAACTACCTTAGCTTTAAATGTAAGACATTATAATTAATTTTTGTTTCAATCTTGAGGATTACTGTCGCCTCGTCCCATTTAGTCAATCATTCTGTTAATTTTACACAGGCTCCCTTCTATGCATCAGTTGTAAGTATCGAGTCTGATATTATCATCTGGCAGAAATAGTCATATAAGTGGTCTGTTGCCATTAGACATTCTAATCGTTTTGTTCAAGTTCAAGTCGAATTGAATGTTTTTATACGAGTTTTGTGATGGTTAAGCTATCGATACTTTTTATTGAAGCACTGCTTAAATAGAACCACTTTGTAAACTATTTGTAAACACCGCTACTAATAGTAATGGATTAACCCGAGCCCTTTAACCTAACTCCTAATGACAAGGTTTACTGGCCGCGATACAGATGTTCACATCGATAGTTATCGACAGGGTTGTAAGAGAAATCGAGCAGCCTCCCCTTCTGTTGATAGCCATGTCTTGATTACTCACAATACTCATTAGGAAAGTTTGGTAAATTTCTCTTCAAGACTATGCAAGGTCGCACTTGGGCTACAGTAAGTTTGATACATGCCCGAGTCAGTGATGAAATTAATACATTCATGAATATTGATCAGCCAAACCCCTGTGCATATCGCGAGGCAATCTAAGCTTGAATTATTAGGGCATAAATAAAGAGCACAACTAATAAGAAATAATATTCATATCTGTATATCAATATTACAATGCCATAGTCCACATTGTAAATTTACTGTAAATTAAATGTGAAATAGTAGTAGCTGTATTGAAAGTGCCAGTATTCAAAATAACGGTATTTAAATATGAAATTAACTTGATATATTGATGAGTCTAAAAATAATCGCTTTCAACAAAACCCTCAAGTGCTGAACAATAGAGTCTATAAATAGCTGCTATGGTGACAGAAATAAGAACCGCTTTAACTTAGTTTAAAGTGATTTTTTATTACTGAATTAGAAAGTAGAACAACCAATGAAAAATATTCTAGTACCTAGCTACTGATCGAATCATTGAGTAAAACATAAAATAAAAAGTTTTTTAGACCTAAGTCAAATAACGTGAGGTTAGCAAGGTGAATACCAGGGCAATACATCCTTTAAATCGACAATATCTCCACAACAAACCGGTTTATAACCAGCAAGATTTAATACAGTTTGCTTAAATTTTTCAGTTTTTAATTCAGCGACTAGTTGCTGTACTGCAAACTTTTTGATTGATTTATGATGACAAATTAATACGTAATTTTCTGTTGTCAAAGGTATAAAGTCTAAACCAAATTGTCGTGCTGCCGTTTCAACACCTATACCAGTATCAGCCATACCAGACGCCACATAAGCAGCAACCGCGGAGTGGGTGAATTCGATATCATCAAAACCCGCCACTTGTTTAATGTCCAGTGATGCCCTTTTAAGTAATTCCTCTATTAATAAACGTGTCCCTGAATTGTCTTCTCGGTTGATAAACTTAATATCAGCACGTATTAAGTCTTCCACTTTTTCGATACCTTTAGGGTTATCTTTTTTAATCATTAAACCTTGTCGGCGCGAAACAAATCGAATCACTTTATAGGTATTCGGCTTAAAATACTTATTATGCATATCAACCAATTTCTGATTCACAACATCGGTGGGAAAATGAAATGCGGCAATATCACACTCACCTTTAGACAGGGCCTGAAGAGACTCTTCAGCTGTTTTGTATTGTAAATTCAATTGAAATTTATTGGTAAATTCAGGTAACAAAGCCACGGCGTAACCATGACTTGCCGCAATTTTTAATAATGGTTCTTTGAAGCTTAAATTTTTTTGTATTTCCAAGTTTAATTCAGATGCCAAACTAATAAGTTGAGGTTCAAAGCGCGCATTCACCAGTTGTTCTGCCCACAACAACTTTTCACCTAAGGGTGTTAATGTTGCCCCTTTTCCTTTTTTTAATTCCACTAACTCAGAACCAAAAAAATCTGTCCATTTTTTTAAAATATTCCACACGTGGCGATAAGACATTCCAAGCTCAATGGCAGCCTTAGTCAATTTTCCTGACTCATGAATTGCATTTAATAAGGCAAAAATCCGTGGATCAACATTGTCACCGTTTTCATCATAAAACTTCCAGGCCGCCTTAATATAAATTCTCTTTGCTATCACTACTCTATTTGACATTGTGACTACGTACCTATTTTCAGAGTTGTCTTTTGACATCTAATCTATTACTTATTTCACTGTGACCAGTTGACCTGTTCTGTGAAAGGATCTATTCGTTAACGTGTTAGATAAAACATAATAACCAGTTAAAATTAAACATAAGAAATTTATTTCATATTCTTATGTTTAATTAGCAATGTTACAATTTAATAACAGAATATTTACTTTTCTACCATTCTATAGTGATGATACATATATAAATATGCACTATATTTCATATTTAATAAATAATTGTGTCATCCAGGAGGCACCATGCAAATAGATTTTTCTTCAGATGTATCAAATGTAGTCAAAATAATTGACACGTTAAAACACAAAAAAGGTGCGTTGCTTCCAATCTTGCATGAAATCCAAAGAAAAATTGGTTATATACCTCTAAAGACAATCGATGTAATAGCCCAAAAATTGCAACAAACACCTGCTGAAATTCATGGTGTGATCAGTTTCTATCATCAATTTAGAACATCACAACCTGGTGAGCACAAAATTCAAATCTGTCGAGCTGAAGCGTGTCAGTCACGGGGAAGTCGAGACCTTGAGGCACACGCTAAAAGTCATCTCGCCATCGATTACCGGGGTACAACTGAAGATAAAGTATTTACCCTTGATAGTGTTTATTGTTTAGGTAATTGCGCAACAGGCCCTAATGTGAGAATTAATGACGAGCTGTTTGGCCGAGTCAGTAATGAAAAATTTGAACATCTTATTTCCACATTCAAAACACAAACCGTAGGGAGATAATGATGACCATTAAAATGTTTATTCCAAGAGAAAGTACTGCATTATCTCTTGGCGCCAACGATGTCGCAGATGCTCTAAAAGATTATTCAACTCAACATGAAATTGAGTTGAATTTGATAAGGAACGGTTCCCGCGGACTTTTTTGGTTGGAGCCTATGGTTGAAATTGAAACCTTAAATGGGCGGTTCGCCTATGGACCAGTTGAAGCATCAGATGTGTCCAGTATTATGCAAGACATATTAACCAATGTTTTGTCAAACCACACCCAAGACCACAGGCTGGCACTAGGCCTCACCGAAGAATTGGCTTTCTTAAAAAAACAAACTCGATTAACGTTTGCACGGGCAGGTATAACTGACCCTTTATCACTAGATGATTATTTGGCAATGGACGGTTTTACGGGTCTACGCAATGCCCTTGCTGTTACAAGCCAAGAAATTGTTACTACGGTGGTTGATTCAGGCTTAAGAGGCCGAGGTGGAGCAGCTTTTCCAACCGGCATAAAATGGCAAACTGTGCACGACGCACCTTCTGAAAAAAAATACATCGTGTGTAATGCAGATGAAGGCGATTCGGGCACTTTTGCAGATAGGTTAGTGATGGAGTGTGACCCCTTTATGCTGATTGAAGGCATGATAATTGCCGGATTAGCAGTGGGTGCTGATGAAGGATACATTTATCTTAGATCTGAGTACCCTGTTGCTGATGAAATATTACAACAAGCCATCATAATAGCTATTAAAGCAGGGTATCTAGGTAATAATATTTGTGGCAGCGGTAAAACATTTAATCTGGAAGTCAGGTTAGGCGCTGAAGCTTATATTTGTGGCGAGGAGACGTCTTTGCTTGAGTCTTTGGAAGGTAAACGTGGTGAAGTGCGTTTTAAGCCACCACTTCCCGCGATAGAAGGTTTTTTTGGTAAACCCACCGTTGTTAATAACGTATTATCCTTGTCTGCTGTCCCCTATATTCTTAGTCAAGGTGGACAAGCTTACCAACAATATGGAGCCAATCGTTCAAGGGGTACCTTGCCATTGCAGTTGGCGGGAAATGTTAAACAAGGTGGCCTCATTGAATTACCTTTTGGTTCGACCTTACAAAGCCTGCTTAACGATTTTTCAGGGGGAACAGAAAGTGGTAGACCAATCAGAGCTATTCAGGTTGGTGGCCCTTTAGGCGCGTATTTACCAACCTCAAAATTCGATATCCCACTAGACTATGAAGCGTTTACCATGGCTTCAGCAGTATTAGGCCATGGTGGAATAGTTATCTTTGACGATACTGTGGATATGCTTGAGCAAGCCCGTTTTTCAATGGAATTTTGTGTTGATGAGTCTTGTGGTAAATGTACACCATGTCGAATTGGCTCAACACGCGGCGTGGAAGTGATTGATAAAATAAAAGATGATGATAACCGCGCTGCCAACATGATATTACTCAGTGACTTGTGTGAAACCATGGTTAATGGTTCGTTATGTGCCATGGGCAGTATGACACCCATCCCAGTGACAAGTGCCTATAAAGATTTTTCAGAAGATTTTGATTTACCTTCAAGCAACGCAGTTTTACAGGAGACTAACCATGGTTAACTATTATAATCCCGCGACAGAAGCCGCTTCACATCAGCCAGAGTTTGATGTGAATAAAGATTATGGAACCCCTGCTAGTACATCCACTGAAACTGTTTGTATAGAAATAGATGGCTTAACATTAACCGTTGCCGAAGGCACATCGGTGCTCCGCGCCGCTGGCTTGGCTGACATTAATATTCCTAAATTATGTGCCAGTGATAATTTGAAAGCATTTGGCTCTTGTCGTTTGTGTGCTGTGCAAATTGCAGGAATGCGTGGTTACCCTGCGTCATGTACTACACCTGTTAAAGAAGGCATGGTGGTGACCACACAAAATGATGACATTGCAAAGTTACGACGCAATATCATGGAACTTTATATATCCGATCATCCACTTGATTGCTTAACCTGTTCAAGTAATGGTGATTGTGAATTACAAGACGTGGCAGGGGCTGTTGGTTTACGCGAAGTGCGTTACGGTTTTGATGGTGCTAACCATCTTGACGCTAAGATTGATGACTCAAATCCTTATTTTACCTTCGAGCCCAGTAAATGTATCACCTGCTCGCGCTGTGTTAGGGCGTGTGAAGAAGTCCAAGGCACCTTTGCCTTAACCATCGAAGGTCGTGGTTTTGCTTCAAAGGTCAGTGCAGGCACCAGCGACGAAAATTTCATGTCTTCTGACTGTGTATCTTGTGGTGCCTGTGTGCAGGCTTGTCCCACTGCAACACTGATGGAAAAGTCAGTGATTGACAAAGGACAACCAGAACACAGCATTATCACTACCTGTGCATATTGTGGCGTGGGTTGTTCGTTTAAAGCTGAAATGAAAGGCGAAGAAGTGATCCGTATGGTGCCTTACAAAGGCGGTAAAGCCAATCAAGGTCACTCTTGTGTCAAAGGCCGCTTTGCGTTTGGTTATGCAACTCACAAAGATCGCGTCACTGAACCTATGGTTCGCGACAGCATTGATGAAGAATGGCGAGTGGTGAGCTGGGATGAAGCGTTAGCGTTTTCAGCCAATAAAATTAACAACATTCAAGCCAAGTATGGTCGTGACAGTGTCGGTGGCATCACATCATCACGCTGTACCAATGAAGAAACCTACTTAGTACAAAAGCTGGTCCGTGCTGCTTTTGGTAATAATAATACTGACACCTGTGCCCGTGTGTGTCATTCGCCTACAGGTTATGGATTGAAGGCAACAATCGGCGAGTCTGCGGGTACACAAACCTTCGAATCTGTTATGCAATCAGATGTAGTGATGGTTATCGGGGCTAATCCAACTGATGCACACCCTGTGTTTGCTTCTATGTTGCGTAAACGTTTGCGTCAGGGAGCCGAATTAATTGTGGTCGATCCAAGAACAATTGACTTACTTAATACCGCTCACATAAGCGCAAATCATCATCTGCCTTTAAAACCCGGTACTAACGTTGCGATGATAAATGCGATAGCACACGTTGTGATTAGCGAAGGCCTAGAAGATAAACATTTCATTGAAAAACGTACCGATGAATATAACGCATGGCGTGAATTTATTCTTGATGAGGTCAACTCACCCGAAGCGATGCAAAACATTACCACCGTTGATGCCGAACGAGTCCGCGTTGCAGCGCGCGCTTTTGCTAATGCAAAAAATGGTGCTATTTATTATGGCTTAGGTGTAACCGAGCATAGCCAAGGTTCTACCATGGTAATGGGCATAGCAAACTTAGTGTTGGCGACTGGAAACATAGGTCGTGAGGGAGTAGGTATTAACCCATTGCGTGGCCAAAACAATGTGCAAGGTTCTTGTGATATGGGTTCATTCCCGCAGGAACTGCCAGGATATCAGCATGTAAGCGACGATTTGCTTCGTGGGAAATTTGAAAGAAGCTGGGGGGTTACCTTAGATAATGAACCAGGATTGCGCATTCCAAATATGTTTGATGCAGCGATTGAAGGCACATTTAAAGCTATGTATGTGCAAGGAGAAGATATCCTACAATCAGACCCTAACACACAACATGTTCAAGCAGCATTGTCATCGTTAGAGTGTTTAATAGTGCAGGACATTTTCCTAAATGAAACGGCACTATACGCACACGTATTTTTGCCAGGCTCTTCATTTCTTGAAAAAGATGGCACATTCACCAATGCAGAAAGGCGCATAAATCGGGTGCGTAAAGTTATGAAACCTTTGGCTCAATACGCCGACTGGGAAGTGACACAGAAGTTATCGAATGCTTTAGGTTACCCTATGAATTATCAACATCCATCTGAAATAATGGACGAGATAGCGTCATTGGTGCCTACCTTTAGCATGGTAAGTTATAAAAAGCTGGACGAACAAGGCAGTATTCAATGGCCTTGTAATGAAGAGTTTCCTGATGGTTCACCTATTATGCATGTGGAAAGCTTTCCAATTGGTAAGGGCCGTTTTGCCGTCACACCGTATCTTGCTAGCGAAGACCGCGCCAATAAGCGATTCCCGTTATTACTGACTACCGGGCGAATATTGAGCCAATATAATGTGGGTGCGCAAACACGACGCACCGCTAATCACACTTGGCATGAGGAAGATTTGCTTGAAATACATCCTAATGATGCCGATGAAAGAGGCATTAATGATGGTGATTGGTTAGGTATCAGCAGTCGCGCGGGTGACACCGTATTAAAAGCCAAAGTCAGTGAGCGCATGCAAAGTGGTGTGGTATTCACTACCTTCCATCATCCTATAAGTGGTGCCAATGTTATCACCACTGACAGTTCTGACTGGGCAACCAATTGCCCTGAATATAAAGTCACCGCTGTACAGGTTGAAAAAGTCACGTCACCGTCAGCTTGGCAGACTCGATATAAAACATTCAGCGCACAACAAAAAGAGCACTTTAAACGATCTCCCAAAAAACAAAAGACCACAATAGGTAGATAAGTTTGACTCTGGAAGACGAACCTAAATTGCAGCCAAGCTTTCAATCCCTGCCAGTTCAATATTGGCAACAAGGCAGTGATAAGCAGCAAAAAAAACTGGATGATGTCGCTGAGGAAGTGGCTATTGCGCTGGTTTACAATGGTATTTCTCATGCGGTTATGATGGCCTCACCAGCCAATTTGCATGAATTTTCCATCGGTTTCAGTTTGTCTGAAGGGATCATTAATAATGCTTCTGAAATATATGATATTGAGCTTATAACTAGCGAAAAAGGCATAGAAGTACATATTGAAATTAGTTCTCAACGTATGATGTCTTTAAAATCACAAAGACGAAATCTTACTGGTCGCAGCGGCTGTGGGCTATGTGGAAGTGAATCACTGGAACAAGCAATTCGACCAACCAAAGGTGTGACACCTCAAACGCCTCCCTCTTCCCAAGCAATACAGCATGCATTGTCTCAGTTAAGTGAGCATCAAAAATTACAATCATTAACTGGGGCTGTTCATGGCGCTGCATGGTGTGATGCTGCTGGGAACATTATTTTATTACGTGAGGATGTGGGTCGACACAATGCCCTAGATAAATTAATTGGCGCCTTAGCGCTGCATAAAGTGAATATCAGTAGCGGCTTTGTTTTGATTTCAAGCAGAGCGAGTTATGAAATGGTGCAAAAAGTAACCACTGCAAATATAGCGACTTTAGTTGCGGTTTCTGCTCCAACTGCCTTGGCGATAACCTTAGCAACCCAAGCGGATCTTAACTTAATTGGTTTCGCACGGCCTGGTCGACATACTTTTTATACCAAATTTGACAAATAAATAGGAAACCTTGTTATGAGTAGTTCTCAAATTAAAACTCTGATCAGCATGCTCGACCAAATTGCCAGTAATAATAATTATAAAAAAACTGACGAAGAAACCGCAAAAATTGTTGCTAACCATCTTCAAAAATTTTGGGCCCGCTCAATGCGAGATAGGATGACACAATATTTAGCAGATGATGGCCCTGAGCTCACTAATGTGTCTAAACTTGCTATAGCTAAGTTAAAATAATCTCATTAATATTTGCGGAGTGATCCAAGAAACCAAGCCATGTATGTTGAGTTAAGCAGAGCAACAAATGGCTATGTGGTTTGTGCTTTTATAAACCAAGATCAGAAAGAATGGCATGCTAGTTTGGACGATGACACTGAGGCTAATGAAGTTTTCTATCTTTGTCTAAAATATGAAGATCATAAATAAGATATATAACTCCCTTCGAGTAGATTAACAAAAACTACGTCACAGACCTATACAGAAGTACCAGTATCAATACATCTCCTGCCTATGAATAACTTTATCCGCCCCTGATTTATAAACGCCAAAAGTTACGAGTCCTTTTGGATTAGCTACCACGCCCGTCCAGTTGTATTGCAACCATAAGGGTACGGTTGGCGTAACATATATTGACCCTGCATTATCAGCGCCTGATGCTTTAAGCCAAAGATTAAAATCTCCCGCAAAATTGGATACGCCCGCTTCTTTGTATTGTTTGGTAGTAGAAGCCGCTTCAGAACACCCTTCACCACTGTTACCGGAGGCTGCACCTGTATCTTGCACGCACGTTTTGTGTGTAATGTCTGGCGTAGACACAGCAGAAAAGGACAAAGTAGCATCAGTACAAGTATCAGCCGTATTGGGCTGCCAGCCGTTTGCCACATTCTCCCAATACTCTGAACGCAAGGTCATAGGCAAGTCTAAAAGCTCTGAGCCAAAGGCATTGAGTATCCGCATTCGGCCTCCGCGAATTATAGTTTCACCCTGCATAGGTTCCGATGAAGTAACACCGTCACCGCTAGTCTCAGCGGCGCGCAACTGGATGGTTGCAGGCTCGTGTGTAATGGGAGAGAACGCATAAGATAATGTGCTATTCGAGTAAATACCGGCAATAAAAGCACCTTCATCGATGTTCGTGGACGAAAGACTACCATTTGAGTCCTCGTTTGGAACCGCGTTCATATCAGAAAGTGTCAGCGCCTTGGCATAAGCGCCAGCGTAATTCTGTGTCAGTCCTGCGCTGCCGGTTCCGCTCACTTTATAAGCAGATATATTAAAGGAGTTGAATGGCTGTCCCGAGTAGGTAAAAGTAGAACATCCGTGCGTTAGCGTGGTTTCGAAATGATCAGGAATAAATCGCCCTAGAGACACCGCCGTCTTGTTGCCGATATCGCAACCATACTGGCCTTCAACTAAAGTATCAGCCAAATTGTTATCATTGCTGGTATCGGTGACACAGTCGCCAGACGTGCTATCTACCAAAGTAAAGAATTCATCCCGGTAAGCACCTGCAGCCAAATAAAGATAACCAACCTCATCATAAGTCGCATTCATTGATGCCCCATCCGCTACCAATAAAGCAGGTGACAATGTGCCGACCACGCCACCACTTTCTTTGCTTGTGGCCTGAACGGTATTTTGTGCGGTAAGTTTGCTGGTGTCTTGATAAAGTAATCCTTCATAACCGTCGGTATTTGTGGTGTTAGCCCAAAGACTAAAATTTTCTCCGGCTTTTATCACTGTTGTATCTGTCGCAGATGGTGCAGCAGCGTTGGCTGTTGAAGACATAGTGATCGCCGAGGGCCGCACCGAGAAATTATCAGTCGAGCAGGCCGTTTGATTGGTATTGGTATCAGTCACACGGCAGCGCAGGTCGGTGTAAGCTTTTGTTACCGTCATGACGGCATTCTTACGCCCTACATCCGTTCCTGCAAAGCTCAGAGTCTGAGATACGTCAGGGTTGGTAACACTGCGGTTGGCACAGGAGGTAACACCAGAACCATCCACCAATTCAATTATCACACTCTTAGGTGTGGCATTTATGGCAACGTAGTGTTCCTCAATGTTGCCATCTTCTTTAAGTGCCACCACATCAAAAGAAAACTCGCTACCCACTAGTTTTGTGAACAGTGGCTTGCGTGCTGTCGCATCCCAAGGTGAGTTTGTGTCGCTTTGCAGACATTCAAAGCCACCATTCGCACAAGCCGAAACCAACAAGTCGCAATCAGCGGCGTTGGTTGTTGTATTCAAACAAGCTGTAGTTATATTTGTTGGCGCTGGTGAAATATCTGTTGCGAAAAGCGTGCTGGTGCCAGCCGTTGATGGCGTCACTGACAGCGTCTGAGAACCGCTGACGCCGATGTTAATAGTGGAGCCAAAAGGCTCCACTGTGGTCGTAATATCACCGCTCTCAACCAAAATATCACACGCCTCATCAGCGCAAGCTTTGACCGTCACGATCTCAGCAGCGCAGGTTGAACCTTCGCCATCATGTTCGATTTGCAGGTGATCGAACTGTGCCGATAAGGACCTAGAGTTAACACATTCTGGCTTAGTATAAACGATACCTGCATTAGTATTGACTGCGCCATTTGTAGAAAGCTGTCGCCCCCCTAAAAACACACTTGCTCCTGAGTTCGAGGCTCCGCCATGAGATAAAAAATTACCTTTAACATGAGCGGAAGCTCCTATATTTACTGCACCAGTGGTGACCCCGGCTCCGCCAAGCCAAAAAACATTACAACGTTTCGCTCCATTCACTAAAATTACTTTTGATTGAGCTGCTACATTAAATGCTCCAGCAAACCTCGTAACAAATATTGCATCAGGGTCTCCTAGACCATCGAGAGTGATAGTGCCTGCTAAAGATCCCGCCGCCATATCATAAACCCCAGGAAGAAGGGTTTCTCCAGCTCCAAAAGCTGCTGCATGTTCTCCTGTAACCGTCAAAGCCATAAGCTTGGTATAAGCATTATCTAAATCTATTTTGGCTTGCGCTGTAAGCGTGTCTGCATTATGTTCAGTGCCAATGTGAATTCCACTCGTATAACCACTTATAGCTCCCCCATTGGTACCAATTTTGCCAATCATTCCAGATATGCCAGTATTTGCCACAGCACCGAAACTGGTAAAAAGTGCAAAATCTGAAACAACGCCCAACACATCAACTGCAGGAGCAGGAATACAGCCGTCATCACAATATATCGGGATAGTGCTAATCCCGATAGGTAGGCTTGCAATAGCGCCAACTCCCGTTGTTATGGCACCAGCCAAGGTCAGCATTCTTCCTTCAAGAACGACTCCTACACCAATACCTATAGCACCTGCCTTTGAAAATAAGGTGCCTTTTAAATTAGCATTGGCTGCAACAGAAATAGCGCCATTAGCAATCCAAATAACATTAGAAGATTTTATTCCACCCGTTAAAGTAACGACTGCACCTGCTCCTACTGTCAATGCTCCATTAAACTTAATAATAAAAAAATCGTTTTCTCCACCCGCAAGCGTAAGATTACCTCCTATAGATCCAGCACCACCGATAGAATATACGCCAGGAGTAATCGTTTCTCCGCCTCCAAAAGCAGGCGCATGTGTCCCTGGAAAGTTAACAAAAATATCGTTTAGATGAATATAAATCCTCAGTAAATCTTTTCTAGCTTGATCAGTTACTTCATCAGCATTGTAGGTATCACCATCATAAGCCCCGCTTATTATTCCATTATTTGAACCTACATCGCCGGTCCAAACTGCATCAGCCCCATTGGAAACACCTCCATCACCGGTATATCCTTCAAAAGAAGTCAGTATTCCTAAATTGAGTTTTTGGCTGAAACTTAGAGTCGAAAATAACAATAACGCAATGGTCATTGTACTAAGTAATAATTTTTTCATAATAAATAATTTAGCTGAAATACTTGGAGAATAAGGAATCAGACCCGTTTTTTTTAGAACTGATTCTTTATTAAAACTCGATTTACTTGTTTTCATTTCTGCACTCAAGTCATCATTGATGAATTTAAAAGGAGCTGAACTCAACCGGTGCGCAACCCAAAATTCAATACGCGCCACGGAACAAATTCACTCCAGAACACTCAGAGTGAACCTGCATTAAAGCAAAGTACGTTAGTATTGAGACATTGTCCAAAATGTCATTGGGTAAATCGTCGATTAATGCGCTGACTTCGGAAAAGTGAAAAACTCTGAGTACCCTGAGCGCGCTGATAAAATCAATTTGTCGGTATAACGAAGCTCAAAAACTCGATAACATCTAACGTTTTGCGGGCTACCTGCTGCTATTTTGATAGGTTTTTTAGGTTAATGACATATTGCCTTTCCCTTTTTAAACAGCAATCTGGGTTTGGTAATTGAATCTATTTACACACTACCACTATTTTAAAAAAAGATTAAATAACTAGTTCAAATAATTTGAACAGTTATCAGGCGTTTCAGGCTTCGCTTGCTGAGCCTTAATGTCCACTTTGCACTATTGATAATCATAAAACACAATGCCGTCGAACGGCGCTTAATCACAGATGTTTGTACGTTAAGTCTTGTCAGGAACCTGCGAGGTCAGGTTCGTTGAAAAGTAAAAGTCACTTAATTTTTGATGAGTTAAACCCTTTAGATCTCCGATCACCACCTTGTGTTAATGGCTTGGTTCTTCTAGATAAGGTATCAGCAACCTATTCAATAAACGACTCATCACCTAACGCCCATGCCTTATTTGTTGCATCGCGAATAGCCTGAATTGTATTGTCAGATAGATGTGAGAGAAAAAGGCTTTGGTAAGCAGACTTTCTTTCTGCTTTAGTATTTCCTAGCGCCAAATACAAAGGGTGCGAAGTCAGTAGTGTAATATTTCTATCGCCCACATTACCCTGATAACTTGACCATGGGTACGCAGCCGGATGTTCGACCATCCTCGCTCTAACGGGATTCAATTCAATGTAACGATAAAGTGTTAGTAGGTAACTTTCAGTATCTACTAGCGTCGATTTAAAACGACCTTCCCACAATGTTCCCATTCGCTAATATGTTTGATTCACGTACCTTACGTAATATCTTCCTAAGTTTTGCATAACTTGACTGACATCATCTG
>JBNMPD010000004.1:0-42016 GCA_051276225.1 Flavobacteriales bacterium | reverse complement strand
CAATATTAATAATATAATTGAAGGTATGGCGGCAAAGTCATCTTTGCCAATTAAAAATTTTGAAACACGCAGCGAAGCTATGCTTTGGTTGTTATTTGTTAAAGTGCGTGAAGAACGTTGGGGAATAATAAATATGGTTACTGTCATAGATAAGTACTGGGAAACGACTTCCCTTGAAGATATGACTGAAAAAGAGTGGGAAGGTATTTGTGATGGCTGTGCTAAATGTTGCTTACACAAGTTCATCGATGATGAACAAGTCATTGAGGCCGCGCCTACTGATCATATTCAACAAGGCGAAAAAATTCATTATACCAATATTGCTTGTGGTTTATTAAATACTAAAACATGCGCATGCACACAGTATTCCGAGCGAACCACTTTGGTACCAGAATGTGTCAAATTGACCAAAGATAATCTGCAAGATATCTTTTTTATGCCCCACAGCTGCAGCTATCGTAGGCTTTACGAGGATAGAGGATTACCTAGTTGGCATCCGTTGCTCAACAAAGGCAAAAAATCGGTGATGCACAAAGAAGGTATGTCTGTGAGGGGTAAGACGGTTGCTGATCATGATGTCGATTTAGAGTTGTTTGAAGACTATATTGCGCTTTGGCCGATGGAAGATTTAGATTAGGCTTTTTGAGCCACGAGTTGAGAAGTTCTTTTTCACCCTCAATTAATTAATCAGCATTGTTCCACAAATCGACTCATATATTTAGGTGTTCTGATATCAAAAATGACTATTGATATCAGCAAAATTAGTTTTTACATCAAAATATTCTGTGGCTGCTTGTGTGCTGTGGTCAGTGTAAAAGGCACTTTTTTATAAGTTATATATCTTATTTACCTTATAACCTATTTGCCGAAATAATCAGAAACATCGAACATCATCTTCAATGTTGATGTTTCTGAGTCATTTTTCCAAATTTCCTTTAACTGTTTTTATCTGAGTGTTCAAAATCGACTTCTTCGTATTTTATACCTGCATTTGGATCGTTAAATACGTCAGCGTCTAATTCGTTTTCACTCTTCGCCACGATACAAGCCACCATACAGTCACCAGTCACGTTTACAGCTGTTCGGGTCATATCCAGTAATCTATCTACACCTATAATAAGCGCAATACCTTCTACTGGTAAGTTCACCTGTTGAAGCACCATAGCAAGCATTATAAGGCCCACTCCCGGCACACCCGCTGTGCCTATAGAAGCTAGGGTAGCAGTCAGTATCACCATCATATAATCACCCAAGCTCAAATCTACAGCATACACTTGTGCGATAAATACAGTAGCGACGCCTTGCATAATAGCGGTGCCATCCATGTTAATGGTAGAGCCAAGAGGAACGGTAAAAGAAGCAACAGAGCGCTTAACACCTAGCTTTTTAATAGCTGTTTCCATGGTGATTGGTAAGGTGGCGCTACTACTTGAGGTACTGAACGCAAATAACGCAGCATCACGCATTTTTCTAATTAATACTATGGGGCTTAAGCCACTTAGAACCTTTAATATTATTGGATAAGAAACAAACGCGTGTAACAACAGTACAAACACAACCAATAAAAAGTACTTAAGTAGGCTGGCAATCGTGTCAAAACCAATAGTCGCAAAAAGCTTCGCCATCAAAACAAACACGCCGTAAGGTGCAAGGTTCATCAAAATAGTCACAAGTTTCATAATGACAGTACTAAAGTCTTCAAATACTGCAGTCAGTCTTTTACCCGTATCGCCTGTCATCGCCATAGCAATGCCAAAAAAGACGGCAAACACAATGATTTGTAACATGTTGCCTTCGGCCATGGCATTAATGGGATTAGTTGGCATCATATTAATAATAACTTGACCTAAGGAAGGGGCTTCTTTTGCAACAAATGTTGCCTCAGTGGTCAGATTTAATCCTTCGCCCGGTGCAACTAACAGAGCAAAACTGACGGCTAAACTAATAGCTATGGCGGTAGTACTAATATAAAGTAATATTGACTTGCCACCTAAACGACCTAACTTTGAAGGGTCAGACAAACTAGATGTGCCGCATACCAAAGAAACAAAAACTAAAGGCACCACCAACATTTTTAAACTGGCGATAAAGATACTTCCCACTACATTAAATATACCGTCGATTAATAGTGCATACGTTGAAATTTGTAAGCCAAATACACTAAAGGAAAAATCTCCGCTATCATCAAACAACCATTGTAATAAAGCTCCTATAATTATTCCGGCTATCATGCCGATAAAGATCCTAACGGTCAGTCCGAGTTTTTGTGAAACGGGTTTTTGTGATGGCAGGGGTGTTGATGTGGTCATAGAAATCCTAAGCTTTATTATTGTTAAAAGTCGCGATTATTAGTGCTATCGAATTTGGTTATATGCTTTAACCTATTCCTAGGTTAGCAAGATTGTCGTTCAAGCTGAACTGTTAAAGTGAATTTGCCATTACTATATGGCTCAAGTGCATAGGGAAGATTATGATTTTACGTGTTAGGACGTTATTTGGATTTTTGGTTTTATTGGGTTTTCTCTCATGTGGAGGTGGAGGAAGCCTTTCACGCGATGATGGTACTGGTGGTGGAAATACCGTAGGAAGTGGAACAATTACCGTCACCAGAAGCATTCAATTGGTATTCACTGATACTGATGGACAAGCATCAACAGCGCTTAGTGAGTCCACTCCTTTAACGCTTACAGCCACTGCGATTGATTCAAATGGTGACCCCGTTACCGATACCCTAATCACCTATACTTTTCAGCCCGAGGGCTTAGCTGTCTTTGGCAATGATCTAGGGACATCTTCTACCGGAACCGATGGCGTCGCAATAATAGAGATTTTGGTAGGTGAGAGTTCAGGTTCAGGAGAAATCATTGCCACCTTGAGCTCAGGTGAAACTGCGGTCACTACTTTTAACTCAGCCGGTACTGTTGGCGACGCCATTGTAAATCGCACCATCCAATTAGACCTCACTGATAGCATGACCGCTGAAGTGTCAGCTGAGTTGAGTGAAGGGACTCCTTTGACTTTGACAACTTCTGTTATTGATTCAAATGGTAATCCAGTCACTTCAATCTTGGTTACCTATACGTTTCAACCAGAAGGGTTAGCCATATTTGCTAACGATTCAGGTACTGCTAGCACTGACACCGGTGGTGTGGCCATTATAGACATTTTAGTTGGAGATAACTCAGGTGCTGGACAAATTACCGCCACCTTGAGTTCAGGCGAGGCCGTCATGACTATTTTTAATTCTGCAGGTACAACGTTCATAGGTAAACAACCTGCTTCACTGGATTTATTTGGCAGTTCAACTCAATTGGCTTCCAGCGGATCCGAAATAATTGAACTTATTGCTTTAGTAAAAGATGCCAATAATGTATTGCTTGATGGGATTGATGTCACCTTTTCCGCTAATGCTGGCGCAAGTCTTCAACTCGAAAACGGCGGAAGCTTCGCGGTGACGGGTGTAGATGGCATTGCCAGAGCTAGCCTTTCTACTCAAAATAACCAAGAGAATCGATCTATTGAGGTTACCGCGAGTACCGCGACCTTCTCACAAATATTAGAAGTTCAGGTTGTGGGCACACAGATAAATATAAATGGTTCAACATCTGCGATTTTAAATGATCCAATACCATTAACTATTAGTTTAGTCGACTCGGACGGTAATGGCATTGCGAACGAACCAGTCAGCTTAAGTGCTAGTAATGGGCAGTTGAGTGACACCAGCCCCGTTACATCTGCTGAAGGACAAATAACAGTAATCTACACCAGTAATGTGGCAGGTTCACACACAGTGGTTGCAGTTGCGCTTAATGCGCAAAGTGAATTTTCCATAGCAGTGCAAGAAGACGATTTTTATTTTATTGATGCGTCTGAAGATAATGATGCTGTTGAAGTTGAACTCAATACTTCAACTGAGTTAACCGTTCAGTGGTTAAAAAATGGTAGTGCTTTAGCGAATGCAAGCGTAACGCTTAATTCTTCAAGAGGCGAAGTGGCTATTGCTACTGCTAATACTGATATTGAAGGTAATGTGGTATTTTTGATCCAATCCAATAATGCAGGCTTCGCCTCTATCACTGCAACAGGATTGGATGAGGAAGGCAATGAAGTTAATGCCAGAACCTTAATAGAATTTATTGCCACAGTGGCAGACAACATTATTGTCGATGGTACGCCCGACTCCGTGGCGCCAAACGGCCAAACCAGTATTATAAGTTCAGTGGTACGTGACCCAAATGGTAACTTAGTCAAAGGTAAGGTTATTAATTTCGTGGTCGATGATGTAAGTGGCGGTAACATATCACCTAATCAAGCAACAACTAATAGAAGTGGTATTGCATCATCAGTTTACACCTCCAACGCAGTCAGCAGTTTTGAGGCCGTGAAAGTTTACGCAACAGTCGCTGATACCCCCACCGTCAGTAATTTTACCAGTTTGACAGTTGGAGACAGGGCGTTTGATATTTCGATTGGAACCGGTCGCTTAATTGAAGCGCCAGAGCAGTCTTCCTACTCAAAAGAGTTCTCGGTTTTTGTGACCGATCCAGACTCAAACCCCGTGACTAATGCGCTTATGACTTTTTCAGCTCCGCCAGTGAAATTTTCTGATGGGGGCGTGTTTCGTAAAGGGTCTTGGTTTTATGACGTCAATAATAATATTTGGTTACAAGACATCACTGCAACTTGTTCAAATGAAGATGTTAACGGTAACGGAATACTGGATGAGGATGAAGATTCCAACAATGATGGATTGTTAACTCCAGGAAACGTCGTCAGTATTCCTTCTTCGAGTACCACTGATGATAATGGTCAGACTTTAATTAATATATTATACGCGAAGCAGTTTGGTGCTTGGGTCGATGTGGATATTTCGGTTAATGCAGAATCCGCTGGTAGTGAATCATCAGAGAGTCAAAAAGTCAGATTAGAGGTAGCAGCGATTGATTTAGGAGATGAAACATCACCGCCTCCCAGAAGTCCATACGGTGTCAGCGCTAATTGTAATGATACAGACTAATTAAATTCAAGTATTCCAAGATATATCCCAACTAAAAAAAGCCCGAAATCAGGGCTTTTTTTATATATTCCTCATAAACAGGATTAAGTTAAAACATCACCCCTGTTGGAAAGGGTAAACAGAGCCAAGTTGTAACAACTGAGTTAATTCATCCAAAGCCGTTCTAGATTCTATTAACAGTTGTGGGTCACATAGATCACTCACATGCAAAGTATCGCGGTAATGTCTATCAACCCAAGTATTTAATTGCTCAAACTGTGCGTCGTTGATCAAGGTATTTTGATTCACAGCCGCATGTTCCTTTTCAGTCATAGCCACGCGCAAACGCAAACAGGCCGGACCTCCGCCATTACGCATACTCTCTTTAACATCATGGTAGTACACATGTTTAACGGGGGTGTTTTGTTTAACTAGACTTGATAAGTAGGTCGATACAGCAGGGTTTTCTTGGCAGTTAGTAGGCGCAATAATGGCCATATCACCATTTGCAAGCGTAATAATTTGCGTATTAAATAAGTAACTTTTAATCGCGTCTTCAACACTGACTTCATTGGTTTTCACGCAAATAAAGTGCAACTCATTACCGACAAATTTTTGTTTTATTTCAGCTATCGCTTGTGATGATTGATAAAAAGCTTGTTCGTGATAGAACAATACATTTTGGTTACCCACAGCGATAACATCATTATGAAATACACCTTGGTCAATTAAATCTGGATTTTGCTGAATATACACCACACTATCTGCATCTAGTCCATGCAATCTCACCACTGCCTGACTCGCTTCTAGAGTCTGACGGGCAGGAAATTTTTTAGGTGCAGGTTTACTGGTATCAAATGCATGGCGGCCATAAACGAAAATTTCTAAGCCAGTTTTGCCATATTCATTACAAAGGCGTGTGTGGTTAGCGGCGCCTTCATCACCAAAGTGTTCGTTATCTGGTAAATGAGCATGATGGGAAAAATGTTGTTGATTGGCAAACGTTGCTTGTAGAATTTTACCTGTGACATGAGGCTCTAATGAACGATGGTATTTATTGGTCAAGTTGGCAGGTGTAAAATGAATTTTTCCATCATGTGTGTCTGCACTTGGTGAAACAGTCGCTGCGTTGGCTGTCCACATACTAGAAGCTGAACAACAAGCATTAAATATAGCGGGAGCCTGTTTAGCCGCCATGGCTAAGACGTTGGCATCGGTCCCTGTAAAGCCTAATCGACGCAATGAAGCAATGTCAGGACGCTCCTGCGGCGCCAGAACACCTTGAACCATGCCAAGGTCAGCTAGAGCCTTCATTTTCGTTAGTCCTTGCTTAGCAGCCTGTTTAGGACTACTTGAAGCACTCGCATTGTTTAACGAGGCTACATTACCATAAGATAATCCCGCATAATTGTGAGTCGGTCCTACTAGTCCATCAAAATTGGCTTCAAACTGTTTCATCTAAACCTCTATTATTTTTATTTATCAATGGCAATTGGGTGATTTAAACCCAGTATGATTTATCTAAAATCGCTTTTAAAAAACGAATATGCGAGCATTATACTGTTTTAGTTTGTTATGCCAATCTAGCTGTTCGAAAAATGAGCAACATCAGCCACTAAAAAAAAAGAATATTAGATAAGTATGAAGAAGAACTTGTTTTCTATTCATTTTGTCGATATATGTTAAAAAGCATTTTTGATAGGTATTCGCCTAGTGGTGTATGCCTAACCAATAAAAACCTATAAAAATCAAAGGTTAATACCAATTTATGGCAAAACATCTAGTCATTGTCGAATCACCGGCAAAGGCAAAAACGATTAATAAATATCTCGGCAAAGATTTTATTGTTAAATCTAGTGTCGGCCACGTTCGAGATCTTCCTCACAAGGCTGTGGGTAAAGTTGCGCCTAAAAAACCAGCAAAAGAACTCAAACTTCTCTCTGAAAAAAAGCGTGATAACTATTTGCGTGATTATGAATATAAAAAATTAGTTGATCGTATGGGTATCGACCCTAAAAACGATTGGCTTGTACATTATGATGTATTAGAAGGTAAAGAAAAAGTTGTCAATGAGCTTAAAAAATTGGCGAAAAATGCTGAAACTGTCTATCTCGCAACGGATTTGGATAGGGAAGGAGAAGCCATCGCTTGGCATCTGCGTGAGTTAATTGACGAACCAGGGAAAAATTTTCAGCGAGTGGTGTTTAATGAAATTACTAAAAACGCCATTCAAGAAGCCTTCGCTCACCCCGGAGAATTGAATATCGAAATGGTGAATGCGCAACAAGCCAGACGCTTTTTGGATCGCGTTGTGGGTTTCATGGTGTCACCATTGTTATGGAAAAAAGTCGCACGCGGTTTATCTGCAGGAAGAGTTCAATCTGTAGCAGCGCGTTTAGTCGTGGAGCGTGAAAGAGAAATCAAAGCCTTTGTACCTGAAGAATTTTGGGATTTACACGCAGACTTAAATACCGCCAAACAAACCAGTTTACGAATGCAAGTTGCCAAAGAAAGTGGTGCAGCATTTAAACCGGTTAATAAAACGCAAACTGATAAAGCTGTAAGCTTTTTGGAAAGCGCTAGTTATCAAGTGGTGAGTCGCGAATCTAAGCCGACCCAAAGTAAACCATCAGCACCACTTATTACTTCTACTTTACAACAAGCTGCAAGTACTCGTCTGGGCTTTGGTGTCAAGAAAACTATGATGATGGCACAGCGTTTATATGAAGCTGGTCACATTACTTATATGCGAACTGATTCGACCCATTTGGGCAAAGAAGCGGTGGATAGCTGTCGCGATTATATTAGCGATAATTTTGGTGATGAGTATTTACCAGAAAACCCTATAAAATACGGTAGCAAAGAAGGCGCACAAGAGGCGCATGAAGCCATTCGGCCCTCTAATGTGCTACTTAAATCCGAATCGATAAGTGAAGTAGAACGAGATGCTCAGCGCCTATATGAATTGATTTGGCGTCAATTTGTTGCGTGTCAAATGACCCCAGCTAAATATGATGCTAGCACCATTAGAGTTAAAGCAGGCGAATTTGAACTAACCGCAAAAGGGCGTGTATTGAAGTTTGATGGTTGGACTAAAGTACAGAATCCACAGCGTAAAAAAGGCGAAGAAGATTTATTGTTGCCTGATGTAAAAGAAGGCGAGAATTTAGCGCTTAAAGCGCTTGATCCTAAACAACACTTTACAAAACCAGTTGCGCGTTTTAATGAAGCATCTTTGGTTAAAGAATTAGAAAAACGCGGCATTGGTCGTCCTTCTACTTACGCCAGCATCATCTCCACCATCCAAGACAGGGGTTATGCAAGAATTGAAAGTAAGCGATTCTATGCGGAAAAAATGGGTGAGATCGTAAATGACCGTTTGATGGAAAATTTCGATGATCTAATTGGTTATGATTTTACAGCCAATATGGAACAACAGCTAGACTCAGTCGCAGAAGGTAAAGCCTCATGGAAGGGCGTCTTGAACGAGTTTTATGAAGATTTTGAGAAGAAATTAAGCATTGCTGAAAAATCGCCTGAAGAAGGTGGCATGCGCTTAAACCAGGCAGTGCCTACAGATATTGCCTGTGCAAAATGTGATCGTCCAATGAATGTTCGCACGGCTAGCACAGGAGTGTTTTTAGGTTGTTCTGGTTACATCTTACCCCCAAAAGAGCGATGTACTGGCACCATGAATTTAACCTCCGGTGATGAAGTCATTAAGGTTGAAGATGAAGAAGAATTAGAAACAGAAGTGTTACGTTCCAAACGTCGTTGTGACGTCTGTGGAACGGCTATGGACAGTTACTTGGTGGACGAGTCTCGTAAGTTACATGTATGTGGCAACACGCCAACATGCGAAGGGATTTATGTTGAGAAAGGCACCTTTAAGATAAAAGGGTATGAAGGACCTCTTCTCGAATGTGATAAATGCCAATCTAATATGGAATTAAAAAGTGGACGTTTTGGTAAATACTTTGGGTGTACTAACGAAGAATGTAAAAATACTCGCAAATTACTCAGAAATGGGGAAGCTGCCCCACCGAAGGAAGATCCTACTGACTTGCCTGAATTAGAATGTATAAAATCTGAAGCCCACTTTGTACTTAGAGATGGCGCATCAGGCATATTTTTAGCCGCACATAATTTCCCTAAATCAAGAGAAACACGCGCTCCTAAAGTAGAGGAATTGGCTAGATTTAGAGATAGGATTTCCCCTAAGTTTTATTATCTGGCTGACGCACCCGCAAAAGACCCTGATGGTAGTCCAGCAATCGTACGTTACAGCCGAAAGACTAAACAGCAATACGTTATGTCAGAAAATGAAGAAGGCAAAGCGACGGGCTGGTCTGCATGGTGTACCGACGACAAATGGATAGTGGAAGATAAGCGTAAGAAACCTAAAAAGTAATTTTTAGGCCTTAGTATTTACCCTTCTACGGCAGCCTCTGGCTGCCGTATTATTTCAAATTTAATCAAAATGGCATTCAATTATGGCCCTCTCTTTACAAGAACAATTACTCAAAGCTGGTTTAACTAATAAGAAAAAAGCTAATCAAGTTCGCCAACAAAAAAATAAACAAGCAAAAGCACAAAAAAATCATAATGTGGTGGAAACAAATGAAGCAAAGTTAGCCGCTGCAGATCTCGTTGAAGCTAAAAAAGCAAAAGACAGAGAGCTCAACCAAAAAACAAAACAAGAAGCCGAAAAAAAGGCACTTGTTGGGCAAATTAAGCAACTAATTGAAGCCAACAAGCAGCCAAAATTTGGTGGCTCCGGTCGTAAAGAAGAAGTGGCCTGCAACTTTACTGACGGCACTTTGATCAAGCGCATGTATGTTAGCCAATCTACCCAAAAACAAATCACTCAAGGCAAGCTCGCAATTGTAAAGTTAAATGATGGTTATGAGCTAGTACCCACCCCTGTTGCTGATAAAATTGCAGAGCGAGATGAAGAGTGTGTCGTTTATCGCGCAGACAACATTAGTGATGCGGATCAGAAAAATAGTGAAGATGACGACTGGTACGCAGACTATGATATTCCAGATGACTTGAGCTGGTAAACCAATGCTAATAATCAACTCTGGTAGGCCGAATAAATTACAGGCTCAACTATTTAATCATTATTTATAAACCACCTTAAGTGTTATGTATATCTATGCACTTATGGTGGGTGTGAATTATTCTTTGAAACTTTATCTAGCCAATATGTTGTTGTTGAATTATGCAGACATTCAAATAAGTAGATTCACTAACAATACACTATGAACACACTTTAATTTTATAAATTATTTTGAGTGTCTGGTTTTTAATAAGCTTCATTTTAATGAATCTGCAATCACCCTAATGTGCACATTTTAGGCTGTCAGATTCGATTCAGATTAAAATGCAGATTAAGATGCATAACAAGCCCCCCCTGACATTTTGTAAGCCGGTTTGGGTTTCTGTTTTACAACTGTATGAACTACTGTATATAATACGTTTATTATTTGTCGTCAGTATTCTCTATGCCAAAGTTTCGTAAGGAATTGCCAGAAAAATATTACCTTGATCACTTTAATGAATTTGTGAGTTTTATCTCTCAGCAGTGCGCACATCTGTTAGACAAAGAGCATCAAGAATTTGTGAGTTGTTATCAACACTTAAGTCATGACTCACAGTGCATGTTTGTTAGGGTGATCAATCGGCAAAGTCGTTTTATCAACTTAAACAAGATGATTTACCAAGAAATAAATGATGGCCCTCATCAGTTACTGACGTTAGAAAAAATGGGTTTATTGAGCTGTTTAAGCCTGAAAGATATCAATGCTTGGTTACAAGAATTAACGAAATTACAATTACTTGATATTTTTAATCAGTATGGCATTTTAACGGTTAATAAAAGTGCGACAAAATCAATCTTATTTGAGCAACTTATACAGTCTTGCACAAACCACCAATTTTTGTCGTCACAGCTTGCCCAACAATTTTTAGTTAAGAATTTTGAACACTGTTTAGCATATTTATTATTTTTGTTTTTTGGTGATAGCAGCAGTGGCTTAGACAAGTTTTCGATGCGTGATCTCGGGGTATTAAAAACACGTGCAAATAGTCCAAAACCTAGTGCAAGATTTACTAACTTGGAACAAGCACAAAGTGTTTTCTATTACAGCTTTAAGCTTGGGCAACTTAAACGAAATGAACTGGACATACACGAAGAAGCAGCAAACAAATTAGGAATAGCAAAACACCCAGATCCGCTCATTAACTGTGCGCAATCTAATCAACTCAAGGATGAGTATTTTTATTTACTAGGTAAACAATTATTACTTGAACACCCTGATTTGGCATTGGAATACCTTAATGCTTCCAGTCATCATAAAGCACAAGAAAAATGGTTGAGAGAACTGTATAAACTGGGTGAAAAAGATAGGGTTAAAACAGAATTAGAAAACATTATCGACAATTCTTTAGATGATGCCTTATTACTTTTTGCTGAAGATTTTTATGAACGCAAGTTTCATCAAGTAAAAGTCAGTAAATTAACGCAAAAGTTGCGAGATGACAGTTACAACTTGGTCATTGACGAGATACATAAAGATCAAGTAGAAAAGGGTGTTAAATACTATTATCAAAATTTGGGTTCGACTGCTTTAAGGACTGAGAATCGTTTATTTAACGCCTTGTTTGGCCTGACATTTTGGCAAGAGTTGTTTAACCAGCATGCCGATTCAATTGCAACCGAGTTTGATCGTAGACCAAAAGTGGTGAAAGAAAATACGATTTATGCAGTGTTAGGAGAGGCTATTGAGCAGCGTCTACTGATGTTTTCTAAGCCTCAAAGTGCGATAGCCTATCTGACCAAGATTGCCGCTCAATATTACGGCCAGCCTAATGGAATGTTCCGCTGGAATACTCAAATCATACAGATAATATCAATGTTTTTAATGGCGGCTCCAGCACAGGCTGTCGTCACTCATTTAAGAGCTATGGCTCAAAATCACCAAGGTCTAAACGACGGTTATCCTGACTTGATGATCATAGAAAATGATCAATTACGATTCGAGGAGGTGAAAGCACCAGGAGATAGCATTCGGCCAAACCAGTTTGTTAGTATGAATGCACTTCAATACGCTGGGTTTGATGTACGCATCTGTAAAGTTAAGTGGTTTGTCGATCCTATGCAGCCTTATGTGGTGGTCGATGTCGAAACTACTGGGGGTAGACAACCACAACATCGCATCACTGAAATTGGTGCTGTGAAAATGATTAATGGTGAAATAGTTGATACTTGGAGTAGTTTGATTAACCCACAAAGACATATTTCCAAGTTCATTACTCAATTTACGGGTATAAGTAATAGTATGGTAAAAGATGCACCTTTATTCAGTGAAGTAGCAGATAGCCTCAGTGGTTTTATGCAAAACTGTGTATTTGTAGCTCATAATGTCAACTTCGATTATGGATTTTTTAAACAAGAGTATCAACGTATCCATCGTAATTTTATAATGCCTAAATTATGCACGGTAAGAGAAACCAGAAAGTACTTTCCTGGGCTTAAGTCATACTCATTAGGCAATCTCTGTGAAAATTTTGACATTCCTTTGGAAAGTCACCATCGTGCATTGTGTGATGCTGAAGCGGCTGCGGCGCTGTTAAAAATGATCCACCAGAAAAAAGTTAATATGTGACTGAAATAGGGGCAGCTCTTAGAAATAGTTATAGAAGATTGCTTATAAGGGATGGTTAAAATGTATTGTCGATAAATTTGATGCTGTAGCGGTTCCTTTGAGGCTGCGAGGCTGCCAAGCACGAAGCGATAAACAGTGACAACTTCACAGGTTAATAATCAATAATATTTTAACCTGAGTTGTCATTGTTTTGGGGATCAATCTACGGCTTTTAGTTGAGTGATTTCTTGATCCAGTTGATATTTTTTATCTGTGACTATCGCTTCAAGTACCTCTAACCTACTTTTGACTGCTGCTAATTGGTTCTTCATATTTTCTTTTTCAGAATGATTCAAATTTGCATTAGCTTTTGCCATTTCCTTTTTATGAGACGACCAAGTCCCAACCATGACTATAGGTAATACAAACGCAAATAAGATGATTAGTACAAACACCATACCTTCTTCCATTTTTCTCTCCTCGATTGAAAGTGAATTGATTCGATTCGATCCGTTCCGATCTTATCTGAGTGTTTAAAGCATAGTCTAGACCAGTTTTATTATTCTATGATAAACAATAGGTTATTAATATTTAGTACTATTGTTGGGTAATATTGTTAGTGGTTTCCCCTACATATTAGCCAAAACGACACACCTGAACTAATTCTAATGATCCTGATATTACATTCAACGAGAAGGGCTTTATAGGATAAATCTAGTCAAATTAACATTCCCCGCACTTTATTAAAGTGGAAGAGGGCATTAAAAGAGAGTGCAAAACCTAGTTTGATTAGCGCTTGATTTGATTTTTATAAAAAATGTGAGCTGTTAATGATAAATTTCCCAAAGGATACTGAAAGCTTATTAACAGTTAATAGCATCCTTCGAGATAAATCATTTTATATTAACTTTGGCTTTAAACGGTTCTGGTTGCCAAAGCAGGGGGGATATTAGCCGCTTTTCTAGCAGGACCCAATACTGCGCCTTGTCCAACTATCCATAATACCAACATACCAATAGGGATATAGAACCAGTCTATTTTGTTTAAGCCGAAGGTATTCACGAGTATGATATTTAAACCGATGGTTAATGCCGCTCCCAACATCACACCTATACTACTGATCAAAAAGTTTTCTAACATAAAATAGCGAATAATAGCTGATTGGGTTGCGCCTAAGGCACGTCTTGTACCAATTTGTTTTTTTCGTTGATTGACACTGAAACTTGCTAGTCCAACAATCCCTAAGGCAGTCACTATGGTTAAAATGATCATCACAGTGCTAAGAATTTTAATCATGGCAGTATGCCCACGATAACTGCGTTCTCGGGTTTCTTCGATACTGCGCATGCCTTGAACTAAACGGCCTTTGTTACTGTTGGCGAGCAATTCTTCCACTTGTTTCATTACCGTGTCTCTTTGACCAGGCTTGGTGCGGATAAAATAACGACTGCCTTTAAAATCTTGTCTTTCAGGCGACAACATAGCATTTTCTAAATTATTCCAACCGACCCAAGGCGCTTGTAACTTATCAATAATTCCAATCACAATCATTGGCTCGGTATCATTAATAAAGACAGTTTTGCCTACTACCGATTGATAGGGAATATCAGGAAATAAGTTTTCAGCCATAGCTTTGGTGAGTATGGTTTTATCTGGCCAATCAACTTGCCCCACCACACGTGTTCCAATGTCTGTAGCAGTGAAATTTTGTCCTGCAATAATTTCAACATCTAAGGCATTAATACCATGGTCATCAACCATGTAAACAGCGGTGCCTATGCCATCATATTCAACGCCAGATTGTGTTTTTAAGCCCATAGACCAACCACTGCCACTATTAGGCACCGCATTTATTTGGATTGCGTCTACTATGCCGGGTAAGGCACGCAAAGCATTCATGTCCTCTTCAACAGTAATGGGTACATTAAAACTTTCAGCAAAACCGACACTGGTTAGGTAAAAACTGTTTTCATTATCAATGCCACTGTCTCGCTGCATCTCTTTACTGCGTTCAACAATGATGTACACAGAGTTAACGATGATTGTCATCGTCACGGCTATTTGTAGTGCGATTAAAATAGCGCCCACTTTGTTGCGTAACATGGCGCGAAATATTGGACCAATTTCCCAGTTGATTGAAAGGCTAGTGTGAGTATTTGACATGTTATGGCTCCTTATTAGTTTCTTATTGGTTTTTTAATTGACTGGCAGGTGCGATGTTACAAGCTCGCCAAGTAGGATATAAACCTGCGGCAATACTCGATAGCAAAGCAATGATCAGTGCGACCAAAATCATGCTGATATCTAACGTGGCCAAGTCGTCAACAAAGTCGCCATAAAGGCTTTTAATACTTTGCAAACCAAGAACAGCTAAGCCGAGTCCTGTGATACCGCCTAACAAACCGATTATTGCGGTTTCAACTAAGTGCTGTTTGAATAAGTCTGCTTTTGATGCACCTAATGCTAAGCGCAAACCAATTTCTGCAGACTTACCAGTAAACTTAGCCAACAACAAACCTATGGTATTGAGTAAACACACCAACAAAAACATAAATGAAAGCCACATCATCATTTTGGCGTCTTCTTCGACTACTTCTTGTCTTTGCATCCATTGCATCACGCTGGACAAACGATTGTTAAGTGGGCGAGGGAAACGGCCCAATTCTTTTTGTTGCATCACATAGTTATTTAAAAAGTCCATGTATTCGGCTTTTGCATTGTCATCGGGTAGCTCTACCCACATTTGAGTATTAATACATTCAGATCGTAAGAATGCGCTGAAACCTTCGCCCTCTGGGTTTTTCCAACAATTGTTGTTGCCCCAATTGGGTAACTCTAATTCTTCTTTGAGAGAAAAAGGCATAAACAACTCTTCGGTTTCATTAAACGCGCCGTTGTTGACGTCATAAAACTTGGGCATAGGTTGCCAGTCGTCAATCACCCCCACCACTTGAAAATTTCTACCAGCAATGACAATGGTTTTACCTACTGAGTTTTCACCGCCAAACACACTTTCGTTGGTACGTTTGCTCAGCACTATCACCTGTTCGCGATTGGTGTCTGAGTCACTATCCCAAGGAGTACCAAAAATAAACGGTACATCAAACATGCCGAAGAAGTCTGTATATGCCAGCCTGATAGAAGCTTCAAAAGGTTTGGCATCGTCTCCAACAGGTTCAATGATGGCACCAGACCTACTCATGGCAGATTGCCTTAGCGCCTTTTTAGCGAGAGTGAAATTGGTTGCGTCTGTCCACGTTAGTTGATTGGGTAAGGCATCTTCATCGTCATTAAACGCATTATTCGGATCCCAACTGTCTACCTGTATATGAAATAATTGATGACTTTTGTGTGGAATAGGATCAGCAGACATCAGGTAGTTAACCGTGATCGTGGTCATGCTGGCACCAATACCTAAAGCTATCGCCATGATCATCAGTAAACTTAGAATGGGATTGCGTTTTACGCTTTTTATAGCAAGTTTTATATAATAACCAAACATAATGGGACTCCTAAGCGTTAGACGAAAGCAAGTTGGGTTGGCGGTATTTTATTGATATCAATATCCATATCATTAATTTCGCCGACTCTGCCGTCACGCACATAGATATTTCTTCGGGCCTGTTCTGCTAAGTGTCGATCATGAGTCACCATGATAATGGTGGTACCCGCAGCGTTAATACTTTTTAATAAGTCCAAGACACTGTTAGCCATTTGGGTATCAAGATTTCCAGTAGGTTCATCAGCCAACAAAAAGCGAGGCTCACCTGCTAGTGCTCTGGCAATGGCGACTCGTTGTTGTTGTCCACCAGAAAGCTGCGAGGGTAGGTGTTTCATACGTTGGGCTAGCCCGACCATTTCTAAGCTGTTTTCAATACGTTTTTTACGTTCAGCGCTATTAAAACCTCGGTAACGAAGGGGCACATCGACGTTATCGAATAAATTTAGATCTGGTATCAAATTAAAGCTTTGAAAAATAAAGCCAATTTTTTCGTTTCTAAGTTGGCTGCGTTTTTTGTCATTCAGATGACTGACGTCTTGGCCGTCTAACTCGTAGGTGCCACCGTTAAACGTTTCGAGCAGCCCAGCGATATTTAGGAATGTGGTTTTACCAGAACCTGATGGGCCGGTTACCGCGACAAAGTCGCCTTCACCCACATGAAGATTAAAGTCCCGTAGTGCATGAGTTTCAATTGAATCTGTACGAAATACCTTTTTTACGTCTGTCATTTTTAACATATGTATTTTTCCCTAATTGTTGTTATTCATTTGATTATTGAGTAATTAAGACACGTTGTGCGCCGTTAAATTGATCTGTACCTGAAACAATAATGGTATCGCCGACTGAGAGTCCGTTAAGCACTTCTACGCTAGATAAACTGCGAGCTCCAGTGGCAATAGATGTACGTTCTGCCATATCGTTTTTCACTATATAAGCAACTCGCCCATTTCCTGTCTCTAGAAATTGTCCACGTTGTACGATCAGCACGTCGTGTTTGTTTTCCATTAAAATACGGGTGGTTAAGCGCTGGTTCTGACGTAAACCTTGTGGCTGGCTTATGCCGCCATCAGAAAGCGAGGTGAAACGCACTCTGCCCGTAACCTGATTGTTCTCAATTTCAGGTGAGATGGTTACGAGTGTTGCTAAATGTGTTTCACCATTAAGGTTGATTTGGGCGGTCATGCCTATGGCTAAGTCATCGGCGTAACTTTCTGGGATATCGACCTCTATTTCAAATTCAGATAAGTCCACCACACTTAAAATCGATTGATTTTTTGCTACCTGATTTTTTTGCTCTACAGATAAGTTACCGACCAAGCCATTAACGGGGGAAAGTAAGGTTAATTCGTCAACTTGGCGGCTAAGATCGGTGACCAAAAGTGTCTGACGCTCGACAAATAGATGTTTGGTTTTTACTTCAAATTCTAAACTTTCTAAATTTAATTCTGCGTCTTTAACCGCATGTTTAAATACTAAACGTGCGTTTTCTAATTCGTCTTGGGATTTTTCAAAATCAATCTGGCTAATGGATTGGCTTTCAATTGCTTTATCAGCTCGGCGTTTTTCCCTATTTGCTGCGGTCAATGACACTTTAGCCAAATCGACTGCTTTTTGATTAACTAGAGCTTGTTTACTGGACTGGATTTTTTGTCTGTCCAGTTCCATTTGTAAACGTTGTAAGGCTGATTGTTCTTGTTTTAATTGGTTGCTGAGTTCTGGACTATCAATGGTGGCTATTATTTGGCCCTTGAGTACAGTGTCACCAGCATCTACATAAAATGAAATGGTGCCTTGTGCAGGACTATATAACTTAGGGCTGACAGCCGCCACTACTCGTCCTTGAACTGATAAATCTCGGATGAAGTCGCCCTGAGTAACTGTGGCTAAACGTACTCTTTGTGCAGAAATACTTATGTCTGAGTTGGACCAGTTACTAATAGTTGGCGCAACAATGGCATATGCCAACACAGCCATTAAAATGCAACCTAAGGCTATCCATTTTGTTTTGTTATTGGGCGTTTTTAAGACTGCCGTATCTTGGCCGCTGGTGTCTGCAATTTTCATATGTATCCCTGAAATATTTGAGCAATCAAAACTAAGTCGTTGTAACAATCAAAAAGGTTTAAAAAAGATAAAATATTGTCACTACTCAATCAAATACTCAATCACATAATCTATACCACTGAACAATGAAAATGCTTGATGTTGTCTGATTCGAGGATCAGGCTCTGTACATGATTGATATATCCCTTACGCTCGAGCAAAAAACTGCGCCAGAAGCACTGCATAAAAAAGCCAATGATGAAACTGGGCGTGACTGTATTAAAGCGATACTGTTGCGCAGTGAAGATGGCCCGTCAATAACAATATGTATTTTGGGCATATGGCTGACACTCGATGTTGAATGGCTGATAACAAGTTATGCTCGTTGGAAAAGTATTCAGGGCATAGCCGTCATTGAGTCGACACGAGAAGTGTCAGATAAAAAGACTTTCGAGCGACGCTATATATTACCAGTCACAGTGACAAAACTGCTCAATTCATTGCAGGAACAATCACAGACCACTGACATCTAGAGAATAAACTACACTGACAAATTAGATGTGAGTTTTAATGAAGATTATAAGCGGCTGAAGGCTAGCGGGATGATAATTATATGCTCAAAGTGTGTATTGTAGGGTTAATATTTATATGATTTAGACTCGTTTGCAACAAAATAATGGATTAGTACGCCTACGGCATTAACGTTATTATTAAAGCGTGTGCTGCCAAATATCTTTATCTCTTCTGAGTAGTTGCCTACGTTTTTATTTTGCTCACTCATCTATACCCATTCATACCTTTTTATGCCTGTCGTTTGCAGTGTGTGAGGAAAGGTAAACTGACTTATTACTATTAAAATCAATTGTTTATTAGCGGTTTAGCGGTTTGTTACTGCAATTAGCCTGTTCACTTATAACCACAACTATGCTCTAAGCAACCAAGTTTTAATTAAGATACCCCCATAAATACAGTCATGCCTGCTTCAAAATCATCTGAATGTATCATCTAAAAATTAGGTCATCGTGCTATATTGAATATTAAATATCTTGCTCTACAACCTAGCAACTAAATTGTTTCATAAGAACGGGGTCAACTTAAATCTTGGCAACTCAATATCGTGGCTCATAGTGAGAAACGTTCACGTAGAAAATGAGCTATACCGTCCTTGTGGTTATGCCCAATTACTGCGTTGGCGGCTTTTTTAATTACTGATTTGGCATTTTCTGGGGCATAACTTTCATTAGCTAACGCAAACATACTTAAATCGTTATCACTATCGCCAAAACAAATAACGTTGTTCGCCCCCAATTTATTTTTTAAATGGGTCACTGCAGTGCCCTTATTCGCGCGGCAGTGATGAACATCCATCCACCTAAATTGTTTCCCTTCTAGGGCTGGTCCAGAGTAGGCAATAAGATCTTCATGTGTATTCAGTTCTAACCACATTTCATTAATGGTATCAGCAGCGCCAATCATACTAATGTTGGTCACCTGACTATCAATGGGTAACGCTTCTAAAGGCAAAAGTGTTGCTTTGCTGCTAGAAAAGTACTTAAGGATCAGTTCCTTTTCTACATCATGACGGGTTTCAGTGTGAAACATATAATGGTGCTGATCATTATCAATAGTGTTAACAAAAGGCGCTATTCCCTGTTTAATGGCCACATCAACAACGGTTGAAATTTCAGCGTGGTTAAGCAGATTTTCAAGAGTGAGTTGTTGGATTTTAGGATCCCATGTTGTCACTCCATTATTGTAAATTTGAGGCAATTCAAAAACATGCCCATCTAAAATACGTTGAGCTGAAAGCATGGTGCGCCCTGTAGCTACAGTATAGGCGATGTTTTTTTCGCCTAACAGAATAAGTGTATCTTTAGTGAAGGATGATATTTCAGATGCATCATTTAATAGTGTGCCATCTAGGTCAAAAAAAATAAGGTCCATAGGTATTTGTACAACTTAAGATTGCGGGCTAAACATCAGCCCTGTATTTAAGGTAAGTGTTAACGTCTAAAGCTACGTATTGCACGCTTAATTAGTTTACATGTCTGTGAAGCAGTTTTAAGAAAAAATGTAACAATTAGCTGTTAGACAACTTATTGAGTAGTAAATTATTGCTGGTAGATAGTGAATATAAGCATCTAGTCATTAGATGCTTATATTGTCAAAAGACAATACTATTAACCAGAATGGGTTATCGAAACTGCCAATATGAATTATTATGTTTAGATAAATCCTTCACTACATAGTCTGTTATACAAAGCTTTGATATGTGCCGGTCCAATTTCACAGCAACCACCAATGATCGACGCTCCGTTTTTGGCCCAACCCATAGCATGTTCTGCATATTGTTGGGGGCTCATATCTTGTCGCATTTCAAGCTCTTCGACAGTGTCTCCTGGGTACAATGAATCTACCGATATAAATCCATTGGCATAAGCACCAATCCTACGTTGATTTGTGTTTAACAGCGACCAACAAGCGCTGATGGCTTCGGGCTGACTACAGTTTAACAATGTTGCTTGAGTATTAAATGAGTCAAGTACCAGCAAGGCGTCTTTTAACAACTCGCCACTACGCAATTGTCTTGGATGCTCGTCACTGACCGTTAATGCGACCCAAACAGGTTTACCACTTTCAATTGCAGCAGTGCAGGCCGCACTTGCTTCGGTAATAGATGACATTGTTTCGCATATAAACAAATCACTTGCGGGTGATTGTAGTTCAACAATGCGACGATAGGTTGCAAGCGAGTCTTCGAACGACAAAGATACATCTGGGCGATAACTAGCCACCAAAGGGGGGAGGCAGCCCGCTATTAACACATCATTGCGCTGTGCTAATTCAATTGCTTCTTGAGCGGCACTCATTGCTTGTTGATGAAGGTTGGTTAATTGACCAAATTCGTTTTCTCGTTTTAGTCGCTGTGGTGTTGCAGTATAAGTATTAAGTGTGATGACGCGGGCACCGCTTTCGATAAACTCACGATGTAAATCTCTTACCAGCATTGGCTCATTCAGCATAATGTCGGCAGACCACATAGGTGTTACTTTACGAGAGCTTCTGCGCAATAACTCTTGTCCCATGCCCCCATCAAGTAGTGTGACAATACTCATTATGTTTGCTCCTATCGATCTTTAAATAACTATTAAGAGTTGCATTATATACCTACGTTTAGAGTATTAGCGACGTTCATTTTTTATGATTTAGTTATATGGGATTTCATAAAGTGATTGATATGATCCAATTATAGGAGCGCTGTTATTAACGTTAAAACAACCTATGACATTCAGTGCTAAGGTTAAATAAATGAAAAAAGAGGGTTAATCAATCTAGATATTAAAGCCTTTAATTTGTAGTGTATTCTCAGCCGCTTTACTTTGTAATAGTGTTATTACAGTTTATCCTCACCATATCTAACCAGGAAGACGTGTAGTTGGGTGATTTCATCGCTCTGCGCATCTGCCATTTTCCTTGAATACCCTTTGCTGCCACTGATATAGAGTCGGGACCAAAACGTTGGTTAATGGTGTCTAGTGTATCCATAACACGGGGATCACGTCTTTGTATTGAAAACATATCTTGCTGGTACATGGCGTTATCCAATAGTTCTATCGCGCCTACACCTGATTTATGAAATAACACGCCAGGACGATATATTTGTTTTGCCGCTTCGCTAGCTGCAATCGCGAGATCTCGGCTATCAGCAGTGGCATCAAAAAATCCGTGATGAATATTTCGTCGGTAAATCTGACCCTCTGCGAATGGGCTAGAGTGAGCAAATGCGACTATCATTTTTATCAAACTACCTTGTTTACGAGCTTTTTTGGCCACTTTTTCACCGTGCATCACTAAGCTTTGCTCCAGTGATGCATAATCACTGACTTTTTCACCAAATGCCCGAGTGGAAAATATCTGTTGTTTTGGGCTTCTGACTTCATCCCATGTCAAACATGACTCGCATTGTAATTCTCTCACTGTACGCTCAATATTCACAGAGAATTGCTGGCGCATTAACTTGGCGGGTTGTTGAGAAAGCTTCCACGCATTATCAATTGACATCAATCTTAGTTTTTTACCTAAGCGAGCACCGATCCCCCATACATCTTCAACCGCCATTTCCTGCAGCACCGTCATGATGTTATGCTTATCAACAACACTGACACCGCCTGTATTTCTGTTTCTCTTCGCGTAATGATTACCCGCCTTAGCCAATGTGGCAGTAGGGCCCAAACCCACACACACAGGTAACCTGACTTCTTGCCATATTACCCGTCTTATTTCCTTCCCTAGGAGCCACCAATTTTCTTTGGGTTGGTTTTGAAAACGAAGAAATGATTCATCTATGGAATAAATATGTTGCTCAGGTGAGTATCGACTTAGGATATCCATTATTGATGCAGATAAGTCTGAATATAACTCATAATTAGAGCTGCGAACGGTCACCCCTGATGCTTCGACTTGTTTACTGATTTTGAAGTAGGGTTGAAATTTCACATTACCCAGTTTGGCTTTAGCCAACTTGCACATCGCCACCACACACCCGTCGTTATTGCTCAATACAATAACGCCAGTTCGCCGAGCAAGGGGATCGAAAATTTTTTCGCACGATGCATACATGCTATTAACATCGACTAACGCAAACATCTTGTCATCTTTGCCGATTGACGGTGATTCCTAACCGAGCGAATGACAATCCCTTCTTCTAAAAATTCATCACCATCTTGTAGCTGGTAAGTCTTATAAATATCGCTACCTGATAATAAACACTGTCTTTTACGGTCGTAAAGCTTGCACATAAATACACCATTTAATGTGGCGACGATAATGTCCATGTTGGCTTGTGTTGCGGCTCGGTCAACAATTAATACATCACCATCAAATATGCCATGGCTGGTCATACTGTCCCCTACAGCAAGTCCTACAAATGTTGCGGTCGGATGGTCAATTAGTATTTCATCAAGAGACATGGGTAAAGTTTGATATTCTGATGCGGGCGACTCGAAGCCAGTTATGCCAGCCTGAGCTTTGATGGGTATAATATTCATTATATCTCGTAATGCTGTATGTACGTACAGTATTATAGCGCGATCTATGTACCAGATAGCAAGAAAATTAATTGATGGACAACACTATATTGGATATTTATCTCTTAAAAGCCGTTTTCTACTATTTCTGTCCACTCAGATATTGCCAAAAATAATTCTTATATAAAGAGTGAATAATCGTGGCTACTAAAATAACCAAATAATGTGATTGATCTGGTTTTATGCTTTATCTAAATCAGATTAAACAGCAGAACATGATAGTTGATTACTTTTAATATTTTGATGCTATGATAAAATTTATATTTTTAGCATTTCTAATGGATCCAATTTCTTTTTATATCAGTATTAGAATATGAACTAATAATATCGTTATCCTTAAAAACTCGCCTTAAAGGCGAGTTTTTGCGTTTCAGGGATAACGTAAAAGAGAATCATTTTTATTTTCGTCTACAAATTAGGATACCAATTATGAATAACGTTAATCGCCGTGACTTTTTAAAATTAACAGGTACATCTATTATCGGGTTGACTTTGGGTGGGGTAGCATTGCGCGCTAATGCACAAGAACAAGTGAAACTTGACGATCCAACAGCCCTTGCTCTTAAGTATGTGCATGATTCAAAGGTTGAAGGCCAAAATTGTGAAAATTGCCAACACATACAAGGCGAAGAAGGAAAAGAGTGGCGTCCATGTGCCTTTTTCCCAGGTAAAGTGGTGGCTTCAAAAGGTTGGTGTGCAGGTTGGATGAAGAAAGTTGGTTAAATTTGGTTAAATTAGAATTGATATATTAACGCCATTAATATATCAATTCTAAATACTAAAAAGCCACTTACACAAGTGGCTTTTTTTTGGACCCATTATTTTTTAATCCATATAAATAGTTTTTATTACACCTTTAAAATAATCTTTTTATAGGGCTACTTTATTTCTTTCTATTTACTTGAAATTAAACAGGTCAAATGTCCTACTGTTCAAATTCACATGTTCAGAAAAACTATAGATTGCTCAAACTATCACTAGACATCGTAACCTAATATTTGTGTCTTTGATGATTATTGGTGTGAACATGTATATTAATACCAATGTAATAGTCCTTATATTTTAAGATAAATTAGAAGATGAAAATTTATCTACATATGGTAAAAAATTAAGAATGTAAGTAAAAAGCAGAGTGAAGATATCGACTAAACAGTGATATAGTCGATTAAATGTACTTTTTAATTGTCGATAAGTATCGCTTAAACTCTTGCTAATTTTTTTATTCATTGAATGCCGATATACGAAATTAGGTCAATATTGTAAGGGATTGTTAGTACGTTGTATTTTTAAATATAACAGGGTAATTGGTATGGTAACTAAAAAAAATCAGCAGTATGACACTGCCTTAAAAAAACCTGAAAAGGTCGAGGGCATTAACTCGATAATACCGGCAAAAGTCAATTTTCCCATTGTTGGCACAGGTCCTTCTGCACGGGGTCTAGCCGCCTTCGATTCCTTCTTTTCTGTCATGCCGGATGATAAAAACATGAATGTGGCATCGTGATAGTGCAGCATCTGGCAGCAGCAGATCACACCAGCATCCTGAACGATCTGCTGCAATGCATGACACGTATGTCAGTATTCGAAGTCACAGACGGTGTCATGGTGAAACCAAACTTTGCTTATGTTGTTCCACCAAATAAATACATGGCTTTTGTTAATCGTTCGTTACAACTACTAGAACTTTCGACACTAAGAATTCAGCGTTTTTCGATTGATTTTCTGTTTCACTCCTTGGCACAGGACCTTAATGGATGGACAATTGGTATCTTCCTTTCTGGCACTGGCAGTGATAATACTTTAGGTCTGCAAGATATTAAAGGCGAAGGCGGTATGAGCATACACGACGCTTGACTAAAGACGGCTCCGTTAAAAATGTTTGGCTTACCGCTACGGGGCTAATCAATCAGGACAAAGAAGTGTATGCCATCGCGACCACTAAGAGAAACATCAAGACAATACATAATTATACAAAACAAGTATGGAAATTTAAGGTATGAACAGACAATCAACTCAAACTGATAAGGAATCACGTGAACGTGCCGAAAGCTTACTCAATGCCAGCTCAGAAGAAGCTCTTGTAACAAGCTCTCCCTTTGATGTAAAACAACTGATGCACGAACTGCTGGTGCATCAGATCCAGCTAGAAATGCAAAACGAGGAACTACGCAGCGCGCAGCAGCAATTAGATGTTTCGCAGGCCCGTTACTTTGATTTATATGACTTGGCACCAATTGGTTATTTAACCCTCGATGATCAGCTGTTAATAAAGGAATGTAACCTGTTCGCGTCCTCAATGATGGGTATAAGTCGAAATAAGTTAAGCAAAGCACCCGTCAGTAAAATATTGTTAAAAGAAGATCGAATAGTTTTCTATGAAAATCTCAAAACATGTTTTGAACTGGACGCTCCACAGCATTTCGAGATGCGTTTGCTGGGTGCTGATGGCACTGTCTTCTGGGGGGCGCTGCAAGTGGTTGCCATGAAAGCTGGCGAATATTGGATAACCGTGACAGATGTTTCTGGCAACAAAAAAGCTGAAGCAGAGTTGTTAGAAAGTGAAAAAAAGTTTAGAAGTATTTTTGAGCAAGCAGCGATGGGAGTCGCTCGTTTAGGTCTGGATGGAGCTTGGTTGGAGGTCAACCAAAAGCTATGTGCTATTTTGGGATATCCACAACAATCGCTTTTATCTAAATGTTGTCAGGACTTAACACACCCAGAAGACTTACCGATGTTCCAAGCCGCAGTCAATCAGATAATTAACAATGAAATAGTCAGCCACACAAGTAAAAAGCGCTACTATAAAGGGTCAGGTGATATTGTTTGGGTTAAAGTAACGATAAGTTTGGTAAGAAATATTAATAACCAACCTGATTATTTTATTTCCATTACTGAAGATATCACTAGCCAGAAAACCGAAGAAGCCAGACAACTCAGCTTAACTGAACAACTCCATCAATCCCAAAAAATAGAAGCCATTGGTAACTTAGCGGGTGGCATTTCTCACGATTTCAATAATATGTTGGGTGTTATTCTTGGTCAGGCTGAATTGGTTATAAATAAGCTGGAGCCCAGTAATATTCTGATAAAAAATATAGAGGCGATTACAAAAGCTGCTGAGCATTCTGCCAAACTTACACGGCAACTGCTAACCTTTGCCCGAAAACAAACTATTGAACCTAAAGTGCTGAATCTAAATAGATCAGTATCAGCCATGATGGATATGTTGAAACGATTGATTGGTGCGAGCATTAAAGTGACTTGGGATCCAGCGGAGGATCTGTGGCCCGTTAAAGTTGATCCAACCCAAATTGATCAGGTTCTTGCGAATCTGTGTATCAATGCCCGCGATGCGATTACTGGTTCGGGACGCATTTCAATTAGTGTGAAGAACTGCAGCTTAGATGAGACCTATGACACCACCGAGGCTTACGAAATTCCACCAGGAGACTACGTCATACTCTCCGTAAGTGACAATGGTTGCGGTATGAATGAGGCAACAAAAACCCATATTTTTGAGCCCTTCTATACGACCAAAGCTCCAGGGGCGGGAACCGGTTTAGGCTTATCCTTTACGTTAGGTGCGGTAAAGATGAATGCTGGGTTTATTAACGTTTTCAGTGAGCCTGGAAAGGGAACCACGTTTAATATCTACTTTAACAGAGTCAAAGCAGCCGAAGATATCAAACAAGAAATAACTGAAGCGCCGCGTTGTCAGGCCACAGAAACAATACTCTTGGTTGAAGATGAAGAGATGTTACTCGAAATCGAGACGGCTATGCTAGAAAGTAGCGGCTACACGGTGTTAGCGGCTACTGGCGGCGAACTTGCTGAAGGCCTGTTTCGCGAGCATCTATCTGAGATTGATTTATTAATGACAGACGTCATCATGCCCGAAATCAATGGCATGGATCTCGCCGTTACATTACAAACTATTTGTCCTCAGTTAAAAGTGCTTTTTATGTCTGGCTATCCACAGGATGTCCTTGGCAAAGAAGCCAATATCGGTGCAGGCGCTAATTTCTTGCAAAAACCGTTCTCGATGCAGGCATTAAAAAATAAAGTGAGAGAAGTCTTAGATGCTAGTGAAAATATACACCCATCATGATTTTTTCTGATTTTATTATTGAACATTTCTGAGATACTCAGCTTCTTAATTTAGGTTTCGTATGTGGTTGTATTTATATATGGATTAGCCCCGACTTTTATGTCAGATAGGCAGGCAAATATTGCTTAGATATTGAGATTTGGGGAATGCAGGTAATTAAGTACATTAATTGGCTGAGCAGCTTATAGCAGATTGAACTATTATAACTGAGTTAACTAATTTGAATTGGAAGTGTAAGTTTAAACGGCAATTTTACCGAATATATTCACAACGTTTTTTATCGCTTTTTCAATGTTTGATTATGTATTAGGCGCTAAAATCCAAAAAAACCAGCTAAATAGCTGGTTTTTTTGTTAATGTGCCAAAATAAGTGTTGTTGGCGAAGTGCTTAAAACTTATCGCTTGTTGTTACAACATTACTCATCTTCTTCTTCTTCAACCAGAGTCATAAGTGACGTATTACCGCCAGATGCTGTGGTATCTATACTAACCGTTTTTTCTGTTAATAGACGTTGGATCAAATGGTCATAATATTCAGCAGTAATGACCGGTAGTATCGCTCCAGTTCGTTTGGCAAGCATTTGCACCATATCGCTAGAGCGATCACTTTCACTATCTATTACCACACCCGCTAAGGCGTCTTCGGCTAATAACGCCTCTAGGTGATGTAGCTTAGCAACTTGGAATACACCTTCTGGTGCGCCAGTGGCAATAAACTGTTCGCGAAACTCTATCGCTTCTGCGTAGAATAGCTCGGATACCACTGAAATTACCACGTTACCTGTTGCCAAAGCCGTTACAATGGATAATATCCAGTACTCAAATGTCACATCTTTATCGGCAAAACACACCAAAACCCCTCTGGGTTCCAAATACAACACATTAGATTCGCCGGTTGGGCCTGGCAAAACCTTAGGTTTTTTGAGACGTCTTTCGATACTGATCAACTGCGAACGTGCCGCTGCTAGAGTAGAGTTTAAATCATCAGCTAGTTCTTCAACTATATCCACTTTGGCAATAGTTGCGAGTAATTGACGAACTGAAGATAGACGGTTATTTAAATCCGTTAAACGCCAGTCATGCTCAGTGGCACAGGCATTTTGCATAAACTGTGCTGCTTGTTGTATCGCTTCACTATTACTCTCCAGAGCTTTATCTGTGCTGGGCAATAATTCACTGATCACACGTGGAGTCGATTTTTCAAGCATCAAACGTGTTAAGTAATTGGGTCCACCTGCTTTAGGACCGGTTCCAGAAAGTCCTCGACCACCAAATGGTTGCACACCGACTACTGCACCAATCATGTTTCGGTTTACATACACGTTTCCGGCGCGAGATAGTTTAACTAACTCCATGGCTCTGGCATCAATTCGTGTATGAATACCCATCGTTAAACCAAAACCTGTGGCATTAATCTGTTCTACTGTTTTTTCAAGATCTTCTGCTTTGAAGCGAACAATATGAACACAAGGTCCAAATACTTCACGTTTCAGCACTGAAATATCTGCAATTTGATAAAGTTTAGGAGCAAAAAATGTACCGTTATTAGCCGGTACTTTGCACTCATGCAACAAGATTCCATTATTTTGCATATCATCAGCATGGGCTTGCAAATTAGCCAAGGCTTTTTGATCAATAACAGGGCCAATATCGGTAGATAAAAAAGCAGGATCACCAACACTTAATTCGTTAAGGGCGCCAATCAACATTTCGGTTACGCTGTCTGCTATTTCTTCTTGTAAAAATAATACTCGAAGTGCTGAACAGCGTTGCCCAGCGCTTTGGAAACCAGAACCAATAACATCATCAACCACTTGTTCAGGCAAGGCTGTCGAGTCAACAATCATACAGTTTTGGCCACCCGTTTCAGCAATCAAGGGGACTTGTTCACCACCTCGTTGTGCTAAGGCGTTAGCGATAACATTGCCGGTAACAGTAGAACCAGTAAACATAACCGCTTTGATACGTTCATCAGGTAACAGCACGTTTCCTACATCAGGCCCTGAAGCGATAACAGACTGCACCACGCCGGCAGGTAAACCTACATACTCCATTAACTGCAAAGCGCGTAACGCAATTAAACTGGTTTGCTCTGCAGGTTTGGCTATGACCGTATTACCGGTCACAATAGCTGCAGCGACTTGCCCTAAGAATATGGCTAAAGGAAAATTCCACGGGCTGATACACAGGACCACACCACGAGGTGCTAATCTGTTATCTTTCGATAGTTCTTCGGCCCTGGCGGCGTAGTAGCGACAAAAATCGACTGCTTCACGGACTTCATCGACTCCGTCTGAAGTCACTTTTCCTGCTTCCTTTATGCACAGAGCAATGAGTTCGTCTATATGCCGTTCGAGAATGTCTGCTGTTCGGCGCAACAAATTTGCTCGTTCGGTCATCGGTGTTTGTGACCAACTGGCAAACGTATTGTGCGCGATAGTTAACTTATCAGCCATTTGCTGTTGGGTATCGAAGTGATGAAAGCCAATGATTTCATCCACATTGGCAGGATTGCGCACCGCATGACTGCCCTCTGGCACTTGATCTTCAGTTAATAAATGTTCTTCAAACCAATTATCAATGGCCGCCTTTAGCGGTGTAATGTGATTAATGTCAGTGACATCAAGACCTTTAGAATTATCTCTTTCTGCACCGAACAAACTAATGGGCTTCTGGATTTGATCATTATATTTATGTTTTAAGCGTTGCGTTTTTTCAACTGGATCTTCGAGTAAAGATTCAACAGGTCTGGACTCATCAACGATGGCATTCACAAAAGATGAATTTGCGCCGTTTTCAAGCAAGCGACGCACCAAATATGCCAACAGTTCTTCATGCTCTCCAACAGGCGCATAAATACGGCATTGGATGCTTTCTAAAGTAACGATCTGTTCATACAGGCTGTCACCCATACCGTGCAGACACTGAAACTCAAAGCCTTCTTTATCATCACCTGCTAATTCTACTATGACCGCTGCAGTGTAAGCATTATGGGTCGCAAATTGTGGATAAATAGTATCTCGATAGTCAAGTAAGCGGTTAGCGCAGGCATGATATGACACATCTGTAGATGATTTACGGGTAAACACTGTGAAGTGTTCAAGACCATCCTTTTGAGCATTTTTTATTTCAGTATCCCAATAAGCGCCTTTTACCAGTCGCACCATTAGTTTGCGGCCAACCTTTTCAGTTAACTCACGCAACCAATCGATCACATACATGGCACGTTTTTGATAAGCTTGCACAGCCATACCAAATCCGTCCCAACCATCTAGGTCTGGATCACTAAATACTTGTTCAATAATGTCTAAAGATATATCCAGACGCTCTGATTCTTCAGCATCAACTGTTAACCCTATGTTATATTCTCTGGCGAGCAAGCATAGTTGTTTAAGTTTGGGAGGAATTTCCGCCATGACCCTTTCTCTATGGGTAAATTCATAACGTGGGTGAATGGCTGATAATTTAACTGAGATCCCAGGACTTTTTCTTGGGCCTCTGCCTTTTGCAGCCTCACCTATTACTTTTATGGCTTGTGCGTAGGCAGTAAAGTAGTCGTCTGCATCTTTTTGGGTTCTGGCCCCTTCACCAAGCATGTCGTAAGAATAAACATAACCTTTACGCTCTTTTTCTTCTGCTCGCTGCACCGCGTCTTCGATGGTTTCACCCATTACAAACTGCTGACCCATAACCTTCATGGCTATGTTCATCGCTTTACGAATAACAGGCTCGCCAACTTTACCCAAGGTTTTTTTCAGGATACCAAATTTATTTTTTTGATTAGCGTAATTGACTAAGCCGCCTGTGAGCAATAAACCCCATGACGAAGCGTTAACAAATAATGAATCGCTGTTACCAAGGTGTGAACTCCATTGGCCTTTTGATAATTTATCGCTAATTAGCTTGTCCTGAGTACGTTTGTCAGGAACACGTAACAACGCTTCTGCTAGGCACATTAAGACCACACCTTCAGCTGAAGATAGGGAGTATTCATTAAGCAATGCCTCAACTACACCGTTGCCTTCTTGATCATTACGGATCTGCAACACCATTTTACGGGCTCTGTCCCAAGCACGGCTGCGGGCACGCATATTGACTTCTGCATCGGGCAGAATATGTTCAACAGCAGCATCTTCGTCAATTCGATAAAAATCGCGGATTTTTTGACGGACGGCTGATTCGGTGACTAGGTTACCGTTAAACAACATAAATAACTCCAAATTGGTTGAAAGTGAAACCCAAGAATGCGCTTTTTTGTTAGCCCAATCAATTCGGCGTGGAGTATGCCATGGAGTGCGCAGATAGCAACCGAAGTAGACATTATTGTTCAATGTAATTTATATATAAATAAGCTACCAGATTGTGTTCTTTTCAAACGCTGCTTTAGTACGCTTAATGTGTCAGGGGTTTGTTATATAAATCTTCTTAATCATCTTGATTTTGATAACATTTTACGGGCGTTTTAAAACATCTATTTTTACCCAACTGCGCAGCCCAGAACAAGGATAGGCAAGGTTTACGATGAATAGTGCAATCGCAATAATCCTACTTTTGACTAGGGGCGAGGTTTTACTGATGTCTAAGTGGTACAAATAAGTAATGCCATTACCTCTACAACCTCGGCACAGCGCTTAAATTAAAGGGTTTTGGGCTTAAGATTATGTTGTTTAATCGTTGTCATTGGATTTTTAGACGTAATGGCGTCACTAAGTTATTGGGTATCATTAATCCCATGGCGAGAGTTGCAATTATCACCATGCTTGTAGCCACAGAAAAGCTACCAATAAATAATATTAGTGCCACACACATTGACCGGTCTATACCGGCAATGCCAAGGCATGGGTATCTGAACTGAAATGCGAAGTTACATCAAACATGCTCTGCAATACCTATAGGTAGAATAAATACTGTTATTAAGCACAAATATGACGGAAACATTCAACGTAGTATTCTTGACTCTTCGCTGCCATTATTTTCGAAAAGTAAATATGACACTGCTGAGGCGAACAAAGCATCGAACATATCCCTAACAACATATGACTTAGATACACCCAAGTAGTTTGACTACAGACGCAAATACAATCGTCAACATTAAACCAGAATGTTTTTTGTTGGCACTCAATGACTGGGTGCCAAATAAAATAGTAAAAGCGCCATTACGATAGCTACATAAGGAATGACGCCGATTAAACACAATGATGAAACTAAGGCTGTGAGCAGATAGATTTTTCAAAACGTAAGACAATAAAGTAGGCTTACGAATTAACTTGGTGCTGGTGACAAAACAGACTTATTTTACGCAACACTGGATAAGCGAATAAAAACACCAATATTACCCTTATGTAAGTAGGAACAAATGCCCATCCACATTGGGTTGTTTGGTTAGTGGTGTCAAAAAGCTCCACGAAGTGTAGTGCACACCTAAGGCTAAACGGAAAAAAAAGGGGAGGTGCTGAGGTCTTTGTAATGTTTGTTGGCTCAAAACGCTAAAGCAAACAGAACTAAGAGGTAACAAAATACCAACGCTAAAACTGTCCAAATATCAATCATGTTTTTGTAAAAATTATTTATAATTCAATGTCTTACCTATAATTAGTCAAATATGTAAGACGACTCATTGATAGTTAGTATGTGATTATTGTAGATAAATCAAAAAAACATCAATTCTCAGCCCTTGAAGCTTATAAATATAACCCCATTATCAGTGGCAGTTAAAAATTTGCTTAAAAATTTGCTTAATAAATAGTATACGGAGCTGAGCATGACAAATGAACAAACACCCCAGCACGATGAAGAGTTAGAAGCTGGTGATGACGCCGAGCAAGAAAACGTAGAGCAAGAGGTTATTGAATTAACTGAAGAGCAACAACGTATTGTTGAATTAGAAGCCGCAGTTGTTGCAGCTGAAACTAAATTGGTTGAGCAAAAAGACTCAGTGATGCGTGCTATTGCAGATGCAGATAACGCTCGCAAACGCGCTCAAGGGGAAATCGATAAAGCCCGTAAATTTGCTTTAGAAAAATTTGCTGGTGAGTTATTGCCTGTTGCCGACAATTTAGAGCGTGCATTACAAGTGGCTAACCCTGAAGACGAAGCCATTAAACCTATTGTTGATGGTGTTGAAATGACGCTTAAGTCGTTTTTTAGTACGATTGAGAAATTTGGTATGATAGTGATTGACCCTCAAGGCCAACCTTTCAACCCAGAGAAGCATCAGGCTATGTCGATGCAAGAAAACGCAGAGCTGCCTGCTAATACAGTGATGGCAGTCATGCAAAAAGGATATGAGATAAATGGTCGTTTGTTACGTCCAGCCATGGTGTTGGTAACTCGAGCGCCAGAAAGTACAGTAGATACTCAAGCCTAATTACGCTTCATTTTTAAAGTAATGAATAGAAAAAATAATTGCAGTTTTGTGAAGGTTTTTTAAATCAAGATGTTGAAAAAAACAATAATAACCCCACAAAGTGTACAAGCTTTTAAGAACAATTTTTGGAGATATACTAATGGGTAGAATCATTGGAATCGATTTAGGCACAACGAATTCATGTGTGGCAGTACTAGATGGTGGCGTAGCAAAAGTTTTAGAAAATGCAGAAGGGGATCGTACCACTCCTTCCATTATTGCATACACCCAAGATGGCGAAATTTTAGTGGGACAGCCGGCTAAACGCCAAGCTGTAACTAACCCGCAAAACACTCTATTCGCCATTAAGCGTTTAATTGGTCGTCGCTGGGAAGATAAAGAAGTACAGCGTGATATCGATATCATGCCTTTCAAGATTGTCAACGCTGACAATGGCGATGCATGGGTTGAAGCGAAAGGCGAAAAAATGGCTCCGCCACAGATTTCTGCTGAAGTATTGAAAAAAATGAAAAAGACGGCTGAAGATTATCTAGGTGAAGAAGTGACAGCGGCTGTAATTACTGTTCCTGCTTACTTCAACGACTCTCAGCGTCAAGCAACCAAAGACGCCGGCCGAATTGCTGGACTTGAAGTCAAACGTATTATCAATGAGCCAACAGCTGCTGCTCTTGCTTACGGTATGGATAAGAAGAAAGGCGACAGCGTTGTTGCCGTTTATGACTTAGGTGGTGGTACGTTTGATATTTCTATCATCGAGATCGACGAAGCTGATGGTGAGCATACATTTGAAGTATTAGCGACTAACGGTGACACCCACTTAGGTGGTGAAGATTTTGATAACAAAGTTATCAACTATTTGGTTGAAGAGTTTAAGAAAGATTCAGGAATGGATCTTCGTAAAGACCCATTAGCCATGCAGCGTCTAAAAGAAGCCGGTGAAAAAGCCAAGATTGAACTATCTTCAGCACAACAGACTGAAGTTAATTTGCCATACATCACAGCTGATGCGTCTGGTCCTAAGCACCTTACCATTAAGTTGACTCGTGCAAAGTTAGAATCACTTGTTGAAGATATGGTTAAAGCGACGCTTGAACCACTCAAACAAGCTCTAGCTGATGCAGACTTATCTGTAGGTGACATTAATGACATCATCTTGGTCGGTGGGCAAACACGTATGCCTATGGTTCAGAAGTATGTAACTGAATTTTTTGGTAAAGAGCCTCGTAAAGATGTTAACGCAGATGAAGCAGTGGCGGTGGGTGCGGCAATCCAAGGCGGCGTATTATCAGGTGACGTAAAAGACGTATTGTTACTAGACGTAACTCCGCTGTCTTTGGGTATCGAGACTATGGGCGGCGTAATGACTGCTCTAATTGAGAAGAATACTACTGTACCTACTAAGAAATCACAGACGTTCTCTACAGCTGAAGACAACCAAGCGGCAGTCACTATCCATTGTCTTCAAGGTGAGCGTAAGCAAGCCTCAGGCAACAAATCTTTAGGTCAATTTAACCTAGAGGGTATTCGAGCGGCACAACGTGGTGCACCTCAAATAGAAGTCACATTTGATATTGATGCTGATGGTATTTTACACGTATCAGCGAAAGACAAAGATACGGGTAAAGAACAAAAAATTACCATTAAAGCCTCTTCTGGTTTAAGTGAAGAAGAAGTAGAACAAATGGTTCAAGATGCTGAAGCGAACAAAGAAGCGGATGCTAAATTTGAAGAGCTTGTTCAAGCACGCAACCAAGCTGATGGCATGATCCACTCTACACGAAAGCAAGTAGAAGAAGCTGGCGACGCATTGGGTGAGGAAGACAAAGCTGAAATTGAAACCGCCGTAGTAGCTCTTGAAGAAGCAGTGAAAGCCGGTGACAAAGAAGTGATTGACACAAAAACTCAGGAACTTATCCAAGCTTCGGCCAAACTGATGGAAGTAGCGCAAGCTAAAGCTGCTGCTGAAGGCGCAGATGCTGGTGAGCAGACTGACGCAGGCGCACAATCAACAGATGATGATGTAGTTGATGCTGAATTTGAAGAAGTGAAAGAAGACGAAAAGAAGTAACTTTTCAACTCAAATGACTGACTTATTAATAAGTCAGTCTGACTTGGCGCAACAGATAATTCTGATTGCGCCTTGTTTGTTTAAGAAATCACAAAAAGAATAAGCAACATTTGGTTGTTCTAAAATTTTTTACTAAAGACCGCAGGATACCGAATCGAGATGTCGAAGCGAGATTATTATGAAGTGTTGGATGTGGATAAAAGTGCCACCGAACGCGAGATAAAGAAGGCTTATAAGCGCCTAGCGATGAAATATCACCCAGATAGAACTCAGGGCGATAAAGCGTTGGAAGAAAAATTCAAAGAAGTGCAAGAAGCACATGAAATGTTGACTGATCCGCAAAAACGCGCAGCTTATGATCAATATGGTCATGCTGGTGTTGATCCCAATCGAGGCGGCGGTGGCCAAGGTGGCGATTTTGGCGACATTTTTGGTGATGTATTTGGCGATATTTTTGGTGGAGGACGTGGCGGCGGTGGTCGTCAGTCTCGTGCTCGTCAAGGTTCGGATCTGCGTTACAACTTAGAGCTTTCTCTTGAAGAAGCGGTAAAAGGCAAAAGTGTTGAAATTCGGGTGCCTACACTTGTTGGCTGTGATAGCTGTGATGGTTCAGGTGCGAAAAAAGGCTCCAGCCCAACTACTTGCCCCACTTGTCATGGACAAGGCCAAGTGCAGATGCGTCAGGGTTTTTTTGCTGTACAGCAAACCTGTCCGACTTGTTCGGGTAGAGGTAAAATTATATCTGACCCTTGTAAACCTTGTCACGGACAGGGCCGCGTAGAAAAGACTAAAACCTTATCGGTTAAAGTCCCTGCTGGCGTCGATACTGGAGATAGAATTCGTTTATCAGGCGAAGGTGAAGCCGGCGAAGCAGGTGCTCCAGCAGGTGACTTGTATGTTCAGGTGCATGTTCGTGATCATAAAATATTTACCCGTGAAGGTAATAATCTGTATTGCGAAGTGCCCTTAAGTTTCACTCGAGCAGCGTTAGGCGGTGAGATTGAAGTCCCGACCTTGGAAGGTAAAGTTAAGCTGAAAGTGACAGCTGAAACTCAAACCGGAAAAATGTTCCGTTTGCGCAATAAAGGTGTCAAGTCGGTGCGTAGTGGTAGTGTTGGTGACTTAATTTGTAAAGTGGTCATCGAAACACCTGTTAATCTGAGTACTCGTCAAAGAGAGATACTAGATGAATTGGAAGATTCCATGGGTACAGGCAAAGACGTAGCTAGAAATCGCCCTAAAGAAAGTGGTTTTTTCGATGGCGTGAAAAAGTTTTTTGATGATTTAACCAATTGATAAATCATTGATACATAAAAAAGCCGCTCAATTGAGCGGCTTTTTTATGGCAAAACATCAATACGCGTGTATGAAAAAGCAGGGTTATTTGAATATTGTTCAAAGCAAAGCCCAAGCCTTTTAAAATATACGTGCATTGCCTTTGAAACCGCAACGTATCAACAGATAAACCCCATAAAACATATATTATTTGGGTAGATGTTGAGATGGTTGAATTACACGGCTGTCTAAGTATTTTAAAATTTGAAACTAGGCATGAAAGATTGAAACTAAATGAATAGTTATTAAGCTAATGTCGATTGATACGACAATATAGTCGTAATCATGATTCTAGCAACGGACAACTAAGTGGTAATGGAGTCTTTGAGATTCGTTCTAAATAAGCCTAAAAAGTGTGAATAGCGGACACAAAGTAATGCTGACCTTAAAGAGTATGGGGGATCTAAAAAGTACCACTGCTCTTATCTCTGGATGGAATGTCATTGAGACAATCAATAATAGTGGAGCTGATATATTGGTAGAGCTTGCTTTTACGGATCTCAAAACAGGAGAGCCTGCCCTAAGCCATGTTAAGCAGGCACTTAATCATGGTATGCATGTTTCTATGACAAACAAGGGACCTGTTGCTCTGCATTTTCCTGAGCTACATAAATTGGCACTGAGTAAAAATGTTCAAATAGGCATTGAAGGGAACGTAATAAGCGGAACTCCTTCATTAAACTTGGGTAAGGAAATGTTGTTAGCAGCAGGAATAACTAAAATCCAAGGCATTCTAAACGGAACAACCAATTATATACTTGGCGAGATGTCCTCAGGTGTTGACTATAGTGTTGCCCTAAAGCAAGCCCAAGAACTTGGGCATGCTGAAGCGGATCCTACAGATGACGTAGAAGGCTACGACGCCACGGCAAAGGTCGTTATTCTTGGTAATCTTTTGATGGATTTATCTCTTAAATTAGATGATATAGAACGTATAGGCATTAGCCAGATCATAAATGCCGATATTTCTAATGCAGCTAATGCCGGTAAACACTGGAAATTAATTGGTACTGTTCAAAAGAGCGAGAACGTGTTTATCGCATCAGTTAAACCTGAAATGGTGTCACATGAACATCCGCTTGCATCAATAAAAGGTGCAACAAATGCGATTACCTATTCAACAGAATTACTAGGGGACATCACATTAATTGGGCCGGGAGCAGGGCGTATGGAAACAGGTTACGCTATTATTGAAGACATACTTTCAATACATAAAAACGCACGGTAGATGACGCTGACAGGTTGACTCTCAATCTGTCAGCATTTGGTCCATGCACAAATCAAAAAATGGTCAAGCACCGTTGATTCCCAACGAAAATTATTCAATAGGCTGCGTGGCCTGAATATCAATTTAATCTAGAGTGACTGGCGACTTGGTTCGATCTGCTGTCAGTCGCGTTTAATTAATCCTATGGCTAGTTCTTACTCACTACAGCCTGTCAGTTCAAATTTACTTTATACTGTAATGTGCTTAGTTTAAGTAAAGCCTAATGTGTAAAATGTCATGCTCAATTTCAAACATTAATTCGATTGCACATCTACATCCAAGATTTTTGACAGGACTCTACCTGATAAAGGCTTTCGTCAATTAATTGATAGGCTAACTTTTCATGGATCATGGGTACTTTAAGTGATCCAGAAGCTAGTATAAATTTGACTGTCGCTAATTGTCTTTTTTTCATAAGTAAATTTTGTTTGAATTGGGTTTGCTGAACCTTATAAGTGGGAAAACAATAATAATCGACACCTATTAAGCCTTTTCTTAGGTACACAAAATATTCATCCCTGGCAATCCCCCAACGTTTCCAACGTAAAATAACCAAACCACATAGGCCTAAAAACAACACGCTTATTAGCACTGATGTCATCAGTTGTTTATTCATTATTGTACCGATTGTTATTATCAACCACACGGGCATTAAGACAAACACGATATTACGTAAAATAAAACCTTTACTAATTAGGGCAAATCCATTGTTACAGATTAAATTGGATAGGTCGTTATTGGGATAAGCATCGTCTATTAGTAATTGGGACTCATCCGGTTTGATAGATGGCACAATAATTTTGCTGTTGGTTGCGGATGAGTTCTGATTTTGACTAAAGGAATTAGTTTGTTCAAACTTGAGGTTAATACGTTTCAGCAACACGTCTAGCCAGTCTTGCTTTTGAATGATCATTTGCAAACGACTTAAACGCATGCTGACTTCATGTTTGGTGAACAGACCACTACGCCTGATGTATTTGTCATCCAGTTTACTCAAGGTGTAACCATAAAAGCTAACAATCGCGCCGATTACTGAAAAACCGACCAGCACAAACATGACTAACATGGTAAGTGATAATACATACAAACCCACTTCGAATAATGAATTTGTTTGCAGGCTAAACAATTCACTTAACTCTATTCCTAAGGTGCTTAACCATTCGCTAATTGCGTTAAAAATGTTGTCATAAAAAGGGGCTAACCCACCCAGGAAAATCCAAATCCTATTGCTGGTTACACCATGGATAACCAAATCAGATAACTTTCGCTTGTTAAGTACCCTTTCCTGATCTTGATGTTTTTGATTACTCGTTAGTCCCACTTTTAACTCAGCTGTCTGTGCAGATATACTGTGTTGATTGGTATCTGTTACGTCGCTTTGGACATGGCTCTGAATACGGGTTTTTAGCTGTTGTGCAAAATCTAACTTAATCGCCACTAATTTAGCTTCGTTTTTAGCCGAACCTGCGGTATCTAACTGTAAACACGCATGACCAGTAAATCGATAATAAATAGGTTGCTCTATTTTGACATTTTGTACACGGGAAAATGGCAGGTTTAAATGTACCTTACTGAATATTCCAGAACGTATTTCGATATTATCCTCAGTTAAACGGTATCGATATACCTTGAAACTGACAAAAGCGAAAAGTGTTAATAAAACAAAAACCACTAAAATACCGGGTAACCAAATAAGAGGGTGCTCGAGCACACTTTTATAACTCACCGCTAAAGCGGGAATGAGATAGATCAGGTTGCCAAACAAATGTTTGAATACGCTAACCGTGAAATATAAAATAGCTACAGGCGATAAAACTTGCCAATCATTTTTGATATGTAATTTGTCAACTGGGTTTTGGTTATTACCGGTATGTACGTCAGACTGGTCATCCATGTTTGACTACATCTTTATGCTGCAATATAAATTGACGAAGTTGTTGGGCGCTATCTAGTGGTAACCCGGGTATTTGGAAAGTGTGCATGTCACCTCCAGCACTGAATACTTGGAGTGTGGCTAACCCTACTTTCCGTTCAATTGGACCGCGCTTGAGTTCGATATGTTGGATCCGAGTAATAGGCTGACTCACCACTTTTTTAAAAAACAAGCCACTTGCATAGTGTAAATCAAGTTTTCTTAGGGTGTAGTTCTTGGCCTGATCGGATGCATAATTGAACCAAGTATTGAGAAATCCCAGCAAAGCGACACTCCAAATAATATAAGGTAAAGAATACAAAAAATCTGCTGGTAAGTTGACAACAGACTGGAAGTAAAGTGCAGTAGCAATTAAACATACAAGTAGAGTAAGACTTAGGTTAAGTAAACGATTTAACGGTGCATATTGCTCAGATAGGGATTGTTTATCCAAGGCTAATATTGATGGTAACTGCTCAACAGGAACGATTGGGTTGCTGAAATGAATTGCTGACATAGTATTCCAAAAAGAGTGATGAAAAAAATGATAATAAAATTAATAACAAAGAAAAGTTTAAAAACTAATACTATCTGACTTTATACGTAAATGCTGCGTTGCTTGGCTCGCTTATGCAAAGCTGAGGTGGGTTATACAAAAAAATGTCGAGTTAGTTTACTGCATCAAAGACGTAATTAAGGCACAATCCACCAATATTCTGTAAATAATCTGTCTACTAAAAATGAAACTACCGCTATGAGTAATATTGCTATTTTCGGTGCCAATGGGCGCATGGGAAGAGTCTTGATTGATGCCATCGAACAAAGTGAGCATGACAAATTGACCGGTGCTGCTGTTAGAGCTTCATCTTCGTTGGTAGGGGTTGATGCAGGAGAACTCGCAGGAATAAGTAAACAAGATCTTTTAATTTGCACTGATTTGTCAATACACATTGAACAAATAGAGGTGTTGATTGATTTCACATTACCTATTGCACTGACTGAAAACTTGGCATTTTGTGTGGCGCATAACAAACCTATCATTATCGGTACCACGGGTTTAAATACTAAACAAAAGATGGCGTTAGATACCGCTGCTAAACACATTCCTATTGTTTTTGCTGCCAATTACAGTGTGGGTGTTAATTTGATGTTAAGTTTAGTTAGGAAAGCAGCGGCTGTGATGGGGGACACTGCCGATATTGAAATTTTAGAAACTCATCATCGGTTTAAGAAAGATGCCCCTTCAGGTACCGCGATGGCAATCGGAGAAGCAATAGCAGATGAAATAGGCCGTGACTTGTCTAAATGTGCAGTCTATAGCCGAGAGGGTGAAACAGGTGAGAGAGATCATCAAATTATAGGTTTTGCTACTGTTAGAGCAGGTGATGTAGTAGGTGAACATACTGCATTATTCGCAGATATAGGTGAAAGATTAGAAATTACTCACAAAGCATCAAGTCGATTAACGTTCGCTAAAGGAGCTGTCAAAGCAGCGAACTGGATTATCGATAAACCAGCAGGTTTGTATGATATGCAAGATGTATTAGGATTTAGATAAACGAACTCAATCACTTTTGAAGAGTAGTTTTAACCCTTATGTGTAAAAAGTATGAACAAACGCTTATTAATGCCTTTTCTGTAATTGTGAATAGACCTGAAACTCCCTTGTATGTATAATATTT
>JBNMPD010000003.1:0-45960 GCA_051276225.1 Flavobacteriales bacterium | reverse complement strand
AGAATATTTTGTGAATACATTTCAACATTTTTGGCTGTTAACTCAAGTACAATTAAGTGAACAGGCAACTTACATTCAAGCCAGCGTTATTATTGCCAGTTATTTCATTGCGTATTGGATTTATTCTAGAACAGTTAAGAAATCCTTGTTAACTCGAACAAAATACACCTCTATTACACATCCTATTGGCAGCGTCATTTTTAGACTAGGAAACATTACTTATCCTCTTGTTGCTATTGTATTGCTTCGTATTTCGCTATCTGTTGGTGAGTCTGCTTTATATTCAGTGTGGTTGATAAATGCTGCGCTTAACATAGCGGTATTGTTTTTTTTCTATTCAATTATCAAAAAGTTTGTGGCCAGCACGTTTATGTCAGGATTGTTCCGTTGGGTCGGACTACCAATTGTGTTGTTGCATCTTTTAGACGTACTTCCCATATTTATAGAGACTCTTGAAGAAGTTTCTCTGACTGTTGGTAATATTCAAGTCTCCCTATACGGACTGGCACGAGTGCTTTTTTTTGGTGCGCTTCTTTTCTGGCTAGGACGAGCTTCTAATAATTTTGGCAAAGATGTGATACGTAATCAGCACAAACTTGATATCAGCACGCGAGAAGTTTTTAGTAAATTATTTGAAGTGGGTCTTTTCTGTATTATTTTTATATTACTGCTTAACATAATGGGCGTTAATTTGACTGCTCTGGCCGTATTTGGTGGAGCTGTTGGTGTTGGTCTGGGGTTAGGTTTACAGTCAATTGCATCAAACTTTATTTCAGGCATTATTATATTACTGGATAAATCACTGACCATCGGCGATTTTGTTGAGCTAGAAGATGGCAAGAAAGGCTTTGTGCGAGAGTTTAAAATGCGTCATGCCGTGCTTGAAACTTATGATGGCAAAGATATTCTGGTCCCAAATGAAACATTCATTTCTTCACAACTGATTAATTGGACACATAAAGATCCTAAACAACGCTACAGAGCAGATTTTAGTGTGGCCTATTCCACTGATGTGCGTGCAATGGTTGAGATTATTAAAGAAGCGGTAGCAGAACACCCTCAAGTAATAAGCGGTTTAGATGTGCCATTTGAGGAACAACCTGATTGTGAAATAGACAGCTTTGGTGACAACGGTATAAACATGTTTATTGAATTTTGGATCCATGGCATTGATGACGGTAAAAATCGAGTCGGAGGGGACTTATTATTGATTATTCTTGAAACGCTTAAAGCTCACAATATTTGTATTCCTTTCCCTCAACGCGAAGTCAGAGTGATCAACGAAGGGTTGATTAAATAATCATTAACCACTCAAAATAGAATTAAAAAAACCTCAAACAAATATGCTCTTTGGCGGTTTGTCCTAAAACAACTAAATAAATGTGAAAAATATTTAAAAAACTAAATTCAAAACAAATACCGATTAAGAGCTTTATTATAATTCGTTTTACAAAGGGAAAATGTATCGAAGCGCCCTTCTCTCAAAATTAAGTGAAAATACCATTTGGATTTAGGTTTCAGATAAATGTCTAAAATTAGTGCTTAATTTGTTGTAAGGCATCTAAATTGAATATCTTGTTAGTTGATAAGTCTCCATATCACCCTTTCAAATATACCGACGACTGCAGCGGCAGTGAATGCCGTGAGCGCATTAATGTGTAACCAAGGAATCAGTTTTTATCAGCAAACCAACTGAACGATAAAGCGCGTATATCTTTATTAACTCAAAATATTAAAGAATGACGATTGAATTCGTTTATGCAGTTATTCACTTATGCACTTATTCACTTATGCACTTATTCAGTTATGCACTTATGCACTTATGCACTTATGCACTTATTCAGTTTTGCAATTTTGCAGTTGTGCAGCTGTTCAGCTTTACATCCATTCAGTTGAGCACTTATTAATTTATGAATACATTAAGTCGTTCAACTATTTGCTTATGCAACTATTCAATTATTCAATTATTCACTTATGCACTTATGCACTTATTCACTTATTCATTTATGCACCTAGAAATAACTTATATTGGGGTAGTTCTTATTCAAGTTTTAAATAGTCAAATTGGGCTGTAATTTTATTTTACAAATAATTTTAAAATAAGTGTAATACCTACAATTTCGCTAGCTCAAATACTTTTATTACTTTGTGACTAATTAGCTAAAAGGTTAGTCTATTGGCAGTTATTTATAAAAAAGGCAATTCAAAATGAAAGTAGTCATTTTATCTAGAAACAAAAATTTATATTCTACTAGGCGTTTGAAAGAAGCCGGTGAAGTCCTTGGCCACCAAGTTGACATTATCGATACTTTGCACTGCTATATGGACATCACCAGTAACAGGCCTGTAGTTCGTTACAAAGGCGAAGAACTTCCACAATACGATGCAGTAATACCACGTATTGGTGCCTCTATATCTTTTTATGGTACGGCAGTTGTTCGTCAATTTGAAATGACCGGTGCCTTCTGTGTCAATGAGTCTGTTGCTATTAGTCGCTCCAGGGATAAATTACGTTCTATGCAGTTATTATCAAGAAAAGGTATCGGTTTACCAAGAACTGGCTTTGCAAACCGGCCTGACAATATTAAAGATTTAATTAAAAACGTTGGTGGTGCACCTTGCGTAATCAAATTGCTTGAAGGCACACAAGGTATAGGTGTTGTGCTTGCTGAAACGACTAAAACAGCTGAGGCAATCGTTGAAGCCTTTATGGGTCTAAATGCCGATATTTTAATTCAAGAATTTATCAAAGAAGCTGGCGGTGCGGATATTAGATGTTTTGTTGTAGGCGACCGTGTCGTAGCAGCCATGAAACGTCAAGGCGCTGAGGGTGAGTTTAGATCAAACTTACACAGAGGAGGCTCAGCAGTACTGATTAAACTGACGCCAGAAGAAAGAGCAACGGCAGTCTCGGCGGCAAACATAATGGGCTTAAACGTATGTGGTGTTGATTTATTACGTGCTGAACGTGGCCCTGTTGTGATGGAAGTTAATTCCTCACCTGGCCTAGAGGGTATCGAGGCCGCGACTAAAAAAGATGTGGCCACTATGATATTTCAGTTTATTGAAAAGAACGCTAAACCTCATCGAAATCGTACACAAGGTAAGGGGTAAGTCTGTGGCAGATGTTTTTTCTATTGGTGGAACGGAAATTGGTTTAGGTAAACGCGTGCAACTCGAACTGCCTGTAGCAAGGTTATATACCGACTCTCAGATGTCAGTTTCTGTGGACGTTATACGTGCTAAAAAGCCAGGCCCTACACTTTTTGTTAGCGCAGCCATACATGGTGATGAATTAAATGGTATTGAAATCATTCGTCGTTTACTTATATCCAAATCACTCAAACTATCAAGAGGCACACTCATCGCTGTACCTGTAGTGAACGTGTATGGGATGCTCAATCAAAGCCGTTATATGCCAGATCGACGCGACTTAAATAGATGTTTCCCAGGCTCGCCAAAAGGCTCACTTGCTGGTCGATTGGCGCATCTATTTTTAACTGAAGTTGCGAGTAAATGTGATTACGGCATTGACCTACACACAGGTGCTATTAATCGCGGCAACTTACCTCAAATCAGAGCCAATCTTAAGGATGAAGAAACCTTATCCTTAGCTCATGCTTTTGGCGTGCCCGTGTTACTCAATTCAGACTTGCGAGACGGTTCGTTACGACAATCGGCTTCAGAAAACGGCACTAAAATCCTTCTTTACGAGGCGGGTGAAGCATTAAGATTTGATGAACTGTCTATTAGAATTGGATTAAGAGGTATTTTTAATGTTATGTCAGAGCTTGGCATGGTCAGAAGCCGAACCAGTTCTAAGAAAAAAACATTACCCTTTGTTGCCAACAATAGCGCCTGGGTTCGCGCCACTGCTAGCGGAATGGTATTAGATAAAAAACAACTGGGTGACCATGTAGAAAGAGGTGATATCCTTGCTCAAATATGTAGCCCAACAGGTAGTTTTATTGAAATACTTGAAGCACCTAAAGCGGGTATCATTATTGGTAAACAAAATATCCCCTTAGTACAAGAAGGTGATGCTATGTTTCATGTTGCAAACTTTGAATCACCAGATGAAGTGGCAACAAATATAGACATGATGAACGAAGATATGGCAGAAAAGGTAGAGCAAGATGCTTTAGCAAATCAATTGATAGATGGGTAATTATCCTAAACTATTTAATAAGGGAACCAAGGCTCCCTTATTATTTTCAGTATCGAACACAGCAAGCCAATTTCAAACACAAAAAAGATGTCGTTGGCTTTCTTTTATCTCTTAGCTCGATCAAAAACGCCTAATTAGCGAATAATCAAAACAAGAGATGTTTATTTCAATCAGCTGAGTAAAGATTTATATGCCGATGTCATTGAGGCTAACTTAGTCATCACTGCGGCTATTATTATAAGTGGATAAAGTGGTTTACTTCGGTTCATCCACTTTGCATCATACGTTATTGTTTATCGTCCTAAAATCACATCTGTCAAACCAAATAAGCCATATAAGATCGGCTGATGAATCAAATAAATAATCAACGAATGTTGACCCAATAAAACTAATTTGTTTGAAATGGGACCAGATATGATTTTAATCTGGAAAAGCTCTTTGTGCATCACAAACACACCAATCAGTACCACACCAATCCAAGGGAAAAAGCTGACTAAGTCAACTGTGCGTGTGGGTATGCCTAAATTCAAAACACTCCATTGCCAAATAGGATATAAGGTTAAAATGCCACTCCAATAGCCCACTATACATCCTATGCCCATGATTAAGGCTGTGTAAGGAGCTCTGACAAATAACACCGAGATAGGCAATGCGAAGGTTATAAAGTGAATAATACCAAAGTACACCCATGTACTAGGGTGCATAAAAAGGCTACCTAGTGTGATAAACAGTGAAACTGCAAAGAGTTTGCCCACTGCCTTAGCCAATTTCTTTTTGTTGATCGATTTTTGGTATGCCAAATAACTGCTCATGCCCACAGCCAACAAAAAACTGCTGACAATAACCGTTCTGAAGATCCGCCATTCGATATCATTACTGGTACTAAAGTCAGCCCAACCAAAAATCGTTAAATCATAACTAAAATGGAAAATAACCATTAATACAATGGCTAGGCCTCTAAGTAAATCAATCTCATAATTTCTGCTCACGGCATTATTTGAAGGATTTCTCATATTACTTATCGTGATCCTTAAGCCATTCGTTTAAAAGCCTAATTTGGCCACACTTATAGGCTGCATAGGTTATGCGTAACGCATTAGATAACATTTCACTGTCAGTCCATTTTGTTTTGTCAGATAACTCTTCGTAACAATCCATAGCTTGGGCAGTGACATATCCCCTAACCTGTTTTTTACCTTTGTCTTTTTGTTTATCTCTGAAACGTTTTTGTTTCTCAGCGTTCGCAGTGCGTTTAATTATGCTCATATTGTTTTAATAATCATTGGTATGGGTTTATATTGGTTAAAAGTTAAAATATATCACTGTTCAGAGTTGTTTAGCGTACAACTGTTCGCTAAATTACCCTTCTCGGATTACTAAGGCAATATATAGAATGACAGAACAACAAAATAGTTTCACGAAAGAAGAACTTTTATCCTGCAGTACTGGTGAGTTATTCGGCCCAGGCAATAGCCAACTTCCAGCGCCCAATATGCTGATGATGGATCGTATTGTCGAAATTCATGAAACCGGTGGTTCTCATGGTAAAGGCTATATAGTAGCGGAGCTTGATATCACTCCAGACCTATGGTTTTTCGCATGCCATTTTCCTGGTGATCCTGTTATGCCTGGTTGCCTTGGTTTAGATGCTATGTGGCAATTAGTTGGATTTTTCTTAGGTTGGTCTGGCGGACCGGGTAAAGGAAGAGCTCTGGGTGTGGGTGAGGTTAAATTTAAAGGTCAAGTGTTGCCAACCGCGAAAAAAGTCACTTATAGGATTGATTTAAGACGTGTCATCAAACGTAAATTGTTTATGGGTTTAGGCGACGGTACAGTAGAGGTTGACGGCAGAGTGATTTATGAAGCTAAAGACTTAAAAGTAGGTTTATTCCAAGACACCAGTAGTTTTTAGTCAATATAGTAAAAAATTTAAGCCCTCTTTGAGGGCTTATTTATTATCGACTGACTAGTCCTATACTTCTATCTCCGATGGCTTCTCGCCACCCTCCCAACCATTCGTATCGTGCACCTGATGCCTGAAATGGACATTTCTCTTTTGAGTGGCCCGTAATGCCTGCTTGATAACCTTTAGAATGCGCCCTAGAAAGTTTATCTCTTTTTTGTCTCTTCATTGAGTTTCCTCTTTTGAATGATTCATTACCTGTGGTTTTGGTTTCCACACAATAGTGATAGTAGATGTGATGATTTGGTTCAATAATAAATAGCACTTATATTATTTGACATTATTTAACTTATTGAATAAGAATGGTTTTTGCTTATAAACTAAATTTGTATATAAATTAGCCGTTTTACGTTTATTTGTAATAAAGGTTTTGTGATTAAATATTGAAGATTTAAATACACAAAACCCGCATAAATGCGGGTTCACATAAATAAATCTAGAGTTAATTTAGAATGAGTTTTTAAAACGTCTCCAACCCAAAAGAATCAATCCAAAACCTAACATCCAGACAACAGACGCTCCCTGACGTTCTCTGTTTATTTTATCAACAATTGGGTCACAGTTGTCTATTTCACCACCTGGAATAAGCTCTAATTTGACTGCAGTCACTAGATCAACTTGGATTTCAAGACCTGCTGAGTCGAGTAAAACTTCACCCCTTGAATCTCTCGCTGAACCTTGATATCGAGCAGTTGCTGCGATTTCATTTTGATCATTAATGCTATTAGCTTGAACTATTGTATAAGGTGAATCACAACTGATCAGTTCTCTGATGCCATAAAATTGTTCGGCAGCAATGTCATATAAAAAACCTTCGTTTCGACGCCCCGTTAAAGAAGCATCAACTTCCCCGTATCCGACAACCATACCATTGTTATTTATATCTAAAGCATTGCTTGAAGAACCCAAGAAAAAGTCGTTTGGAAAAGTTATCTCTTCTAAAAGCATGTCGTAAACAAAAAACTTTCTTCTATTTGTTCCGTTAACAGATTTAACCTGATAACCCACGACTAAATTGTCGTTATTGATATCAGCAGCTGAACTAATAGTATTTGATGACCTAGCAACATTACTATCTGGTTCTGGGGTGATATTGATAATTTCATCTTGGTCAAATATTACGGCGAAGTTTCTAGCCACAGTGACATCATTTTCAGTGTATTGGCCGTTTGAAACTCCTACAGCAATTCCATTGTCATTAATTGCTAATGCTTGACTACTATAATTTTTGATATCATCCGCATCCGGTTCAAAAAGTATGCCTAGCTGTTTAGTCTCTAGCAGATTCCCTTGCTCGTCTAATTGCCAGATAAGTCCTCTTAATTGAGCAAAACTTGCGGCAGAAGCAGTAAATGTACTAATAGTACTATTGATGCAGGATTCGAATGGAATATCCCCTCTCAACTCATCATCTTCGCAGTCTGTTAAAGTGGTTTCTAAAGTATCCGATATAATCAGGGTTGAGCCATAACCTATTACCTGATTACTTTCATTAATGGCATAGGCTTCACTAACACCTCCTGCCATTGTCTCTGGTGCTGGCAAGCCAATAACCGTATTGCCAAGGCTAACAAACGCTCGTGTTCCGAATTCATGTAATACAAAGTTGACGTTTTGACCACTTTCAAACGTATAATCAAGCTTACTGTAGTAGCCTTCACCGGTGCCTACTGAAAAACCTGAGTCGTTGATGTCTCTAACAACCGTAGTTGAATTAAAAGTAAATTCATTATTTTGGTCAGAAAGTTGATCAAAACCGGGAATATAACTAGTTTCGTTTTCCGAGGCTAAATAACTAACTGTATTGGCAATTTGTTGTGAACTCTGTGTGCCATCGGCAGATTTTATTAATGCTAATAGTATTTCATAGTCAGCACTATTGAAGTTACCAGTTCTGGCCGACTCAATATCAGTTAAAGCGATTATTAACGCATCTGAATCAAAATCTAATAAATCTAGATCGATCGGAACATTGAATGCACCTCTCACATTAACAGTGATATTACCATCTTCGCCAATTGCACTGGGGAAACTACTTTGTCCTTCATCAGTAACAGGTAGTTCAACTACTCTGTACCTAGCTGCTTGGCTAACAGGAGCCACTATAAGGGCTAAGGATAATGTGGCGGCCAGCCTTGTTTTAGTCATGTATAATTAATCCTACTTACTGCTAATATGTTAAATGGTAACGTCTATTCGTCATCTACTATTTGGTCATACCTTCAATCTCATCCCACCTTTCATACGTATGTTTTAGCGTATGCTCTGCATTAGCTAAATCTGCAAGTACTGGATCTGATTTTGACGTTTCTTGTGTAAAAAAGTTGGGATGGTTCACTAATTTTTGTAAACCTTCAACTTTAGTTTCAAAACTTTCAATTTTCAAAGGTAACGATTCTAATTCAAGTTGTAACTTATATGATAACTTTTTACCTTTTGCTTCTGGCGGATTGCTTTTAGGACTCTGCGATTTTGATTTAGTTTCAGTTTGTGAAGTTTTTTGTGTCAACTGCTGAGAATACCAATCACTTATATCAGTGCAACCACCTACAAACTCTCTGACTACTCCATTGCCTTCGAAGAAATAGCTTGATGTTACTACGTTATCAACAAACTCCCTATCATGGCTTACCAAAATCACCGTACCTGGATAATTACATATTGTGTCTTCCAGCAGCTCTAACGTTTCGACATCCAAGTCATTAGTTGGCTCATCCAAAATAAGCATATTGCTGGGTCTTAACATCAATTTTGCTAACAACAAGCGATTTTTTTCACCACCCGATAGGGACTTAACTGGGGAATTTACTCTTTCAGGCGTAAACAAGTAGTCTTGTAAATAACTCATGACATGTTTTGTTTTGCCATTTATGGTTACTTCGCGTCTACCATCAGCAATAGCGTCAATAACTTTAAGTTCGCCATCTAACTGGTCTCGATGTTGGTCAAAATATGCCACATCAAGTTTTGATCCTGATTTTACCACGCCTGAAACTGGAGATAATTGACCTAATAACAATTTAATTAAGGTACTTTTACCACAGCCATTTGGGCCCACTAAGGCTAATTTTTCGCCTCTTTGAATAGTGGTAGTCAGCGACTCAACAATCAGTTTACCAGCAATGGTGTAATGCAAGTTTTCGGTTTCAAAAACAATTTTTCCTGAACTCTTAGACTCGCTCACACTCACCTTCGCCGTACCTAACTTGTTAGCTCTTTGCGAACGTTCAGTCCTTAATGCTTTAAGGGCACGCACACGACCTTCATTTCTGGTCCTGCGGGCTTTTACGCCTTGTCTGATCCATGTTTCTTCAATACTCAGTTTTTTGTCAAACAACGCATTCTGAGTTTCTTCAACCTCTAAATCATGGGCTTTTTGATCAAGGTATGTCTGATAATTACCAGGATAGCTAACCAAATTGCCGCGGTCTAAGTCAATGATACGACTGGCAACTTTTCGGATGAATGCCCTATCATGGCTAACAAAAACCACAGCGCCAGCATAACCAATGATGGCATCTTCTAGCCACTTGATCATGTCAATATCAAGGTGGTTGGTAGGCTCATCTAATAAAAGAATATCTGGCTCACTTGCCATAGCTTTGGCTAATGCGGCTTTTCTCCTCCAACCACCAGATAAATTACTCAGTTGTTGATTAGGGTCAAGCTGAAGTTTAGTCAACACTTGTTGAATACGTTGTTCAAGCTGCCAGCCGTTGTGATGATCAAGTTGAGTTTGAAAGAACTCTAATTTTGCCATATTCGCATCAGAAGGATCTTCAGCAATAAGGTCGGCTTGATGAAAATATCCTTTTAGGTATTCCCCTACTTCTGCCAATCCCTCTGCTACGTAGTCAAACAAACTACATTGAACACTTGCGGGTGGATCCTGTGGTAAACGAGAAATTTTCACCTCTTTGTTTACCAAACGTTGACCGTCATCTAGTTTGATATCTGCTTCAATCACTTTAAGCAAAGTGGACTTACCGCAACCATTTCGACCTACTAAACATAATCTTTCACCAGGATGAATGACTAGTTCAATACCGTTTAATAAAGGGGGATGGCCAAGGATGATACTGGCATTTTTTAACTGCAATAAACTCAACGTAAAAACTCACATAATTGAAAAAAATCGAATGGCCAAGGCAATTCACTATTTATGTCTTCGCGGTATAACACCGGAATTCGCGCACCATATAAGTGGTACAAATCTGTACTGGCTCGCACATCTACTTTTTTAAGAACGAAGGCGGCGTTTTTTTTATCTACTTGTTCAAGCAAGACTTCAGCTTGCTCGCACAAGCTACACCCCTGACCTGTGTATAATATTAATCCGTACAATTTAACACACTCTACTGTTTAACCAGAGACCAACAATGATGAATTTTAGGATTGCGCTGAAAATCTTCTGGTAAAGTTTGCTTAGAAATATTGTCAATGCTCAGTCCCAAAGCAGTTAGTGCAACCTCATCTAACTTAAACTGACGTAAATTATTTGAAAACAATATTTCGCCACCAGGGTTGAGACAAGTTAATGCATCTGTAATTAATGCAATGTGGTCTCTTTGCACATCCCACGTGCCTTCCATTCGCTTTGAGTTGGAAAAAGACGGAGGATCAATAAACATTAAATCATATTTACCGTTGTGACGGTTTAGCCAAGTCAAACAGTCGGCTTGAATAAATTCATAAGCTCCTGTTAACTTATTGATCTTAAAATTTTCTTTGGCCCAATCAATATAAGTATTTGACATATCCACTGTGGTCACTGATTTGGCACCACCTAAAGCAGCATGCACAGAAAAACTACCGGTGTAAGCGAATAAGTTGAGCACGTCCTTGGATTTTGATTTTTTTTGGAATAATTGACGTGTCATTCTGTGATCTAAAAATAATCCTGTATCTAAGTAGTCATATAAATTGACCTGAAATTTAGCGCCGTTTTCAAACACTTCTATGGTTTCTTTACGTTGCGACACTTTTTGATACTGGTTATTACCTTTTTGTTGCTCTCTGACCTTAAGAATAATCTTATTTGCATCGATACCTGTGGCATGAGGTAACGACATCATTACTTCTTGTAATCTTCTTTTAGCTTTTTGTTCAGGCACATCTTTAGGGGCAGAATATTCTTGCACCACTAAATAATCAGCATATCTGTCCACTGCCACATTGTATTCAGGCAAATCAGCGTCATAAATTCGATAGCAATTGGTATTTTGATTTTTTAACCACTTATTGGTTTTGACTAAATTTTTACCTAAGCGATTAGCAAAGTCATCATTGACTGTTTTATTTTCTCTAACATGACAGTTTTTTTCGTCCAATTCATAATTAACTAATAAACATTCCAACTTGCCGTTCATTAATTTGTATTCTTTTTTAGCCGCTAGTTTCATCTGTCGTAATAAATTACGGTCAGATGTTAATAAAGACACGTGCCAGGTTTTAAATTCTTGCTTTAACCAGCTTCCCCATTTTTGAAAAATAGGGATAAGTTGCGTTGTTTCACTCAATCTTTCACCATAAGGCGGGTTACTCACCATATAGCCACAAGGCAAATCTGACGAAGGTAGCTGGCATGCGTCTTGTTGGGTAAATGTAATAAAATCAGCAACACCCGCAGATTCGGCGTTTTCTCTGGCAACAGACATAATAGAGGCATCAATATCATTCGCCCAAATAACGCCATTATGAGATTTTTTTGCTTGTTCTGCTTCTTTAATTAAAGTTTCCCAGCTAGAACGATCATGCTCTTTCCACGCGTCAAATCCCCAGGACTCTCGTTTTAAGCCGGGTGCTATGTTTGCAGCCATCATCGCTGCTTCAATCGCAATGGTACCAGCACCACACATGGGATCTATCAATGGCGCTTGCATATCCTTTGGCCAACCACTTCTGATCAGCATGGCACTGGCTAAATGTTCTTTTACTGGCGCTATACCCGTTTTAGTCCGGTAATGCCTTTGATGCAGACTTTGACCCGACAAGTCAATGTAAACACCCAAAATGCTGCGCCACATACGCGCCTGAATTCTGATGTTAGGCGATATTTTGCTAACCGAGGGACGCTCATCGAAAAAGGTTGAAAATTGGTCAACTATTGCATCCTTAACTCTTAACCCACCGAACTGAGTATTGTTGATGCTTTGGTTAGTGCCGGTAAAGTCCACCATAAAGGTATCGCTAACACCAAAATGTGTTGGCCAGTTTGTTTGGTCAGTGATTTTATACACATCGTCTGCAGTATTGACTTCACCTTCGGCAAGCTTGACTAAAACTCTGTTTGCCAAACGCGACCAAATACAAACCTTATAAGCGTCAGCTAGTTCACCGCTGAACAATACTTGTCCGGGTTTAGATTTTAGTGCCACGTCTGGACATATCTGTGCTATTTCATCTAATAGCATGCCGTCTAAGCCCTTAGACGTAGTGATTAAAAATTCGAAATTACTTTCGGACGACATACATAGACTCATAGTGCGGCTCAAGATACTCATAGTTTAAAACGGGCGCGATTATACGGCAAATACCGACTAAGCGCATGTTTAATCGGTATTTAAAAACAGCGAACTTTTAATTTAGTACAGATCAAGGGGCCAGGATATACCTTATGGGAGTAAAATAAATTATGCGGTAAGTTGTGAACTTGTTTCTAACAATAAAGGTTCAAGACGATTTTTAGCCACCTTAATTAAATCAAACTGTCTTAAAATTTTGCTTTCAGTTAGCAGTAACTTCGATGAAATCAGCATACAGGTTGCTAAATGACTTTCATCAGTCAAAACCAACACAACACCTGAACTAAATTTATTAACAACTCTGGCTAACCTATGATGAAAACCAAATGACTCAATCTCATCTAAAAACCAACTTTTCGGTGTGACAGGCTTATGAAACATTGTTGCTGCAGTGGCGTTAATCAAAATGTGTGTCAACTGCGCATCTGAAAAATGCCGAGCACTGGCATTTAGTTGGTCGGCCAATAACAAGTAACATTCAGTATCAGATAAATTAAATAGCTGCTGAGCCTTGGGTAAATCTGTAATTTGCTTTTGTCCATATGCAGTTGTGCACTGCCAGTCCTTACCCATAGACAACATGAGTTGACTATTTTCAGAAAACCAAAACCAATCTGACATGGGGTAAAACATAAAAGGAAACAATCTCTATTAATAGTACTGTATAAAAAAATAACATATGTCTTTGACTTATGGGTGAATTATTTCCGATTTATTTAGCATAAAGAAACTAGATCCTTGAATGATCATTATATGCCATTGACGATCTCCTTGATCACTTTTGGACCTTGGAAGATCAATGAAGAATACACTTGGATCAAACTTGATCCGGCTTTGATCCTCGCTTTTGCCGTCTCAGCAGAGTGAATGCCTCCTACCCCTACAACTGGTATTCTACCTGCGATCTCTTTAGCCAGTTTCTCAGTGAATAGCTGACTCTTAGCCGTTAATACTGCACCGCTAAGTCCCCCTGCTTCTGTCGCATATTGTTGACCGAAAACTTCAGTTCTATCTAAAGTAGTATTGGTGGCAATAACACCATCGATCCCGGCTTTGATCAGTGAATTAGACATGTCGACAATCTCTTGGTCTGTCAGATCTGGTGCGATCTTAACAAGGATCGGTACATACTTTGAGTACTGTGCTTGTAACAGTTTTTGTTCGCTTTTAAGACCTGCCAACAGCGCTTCTAATACTTGCCCATGTTGTAGATTTCTTAAGCCTGGCGTATTAGGCGAGGATATATTTACAGTGATATAACTCGCATAGTTATATACTTTACGAAGACAAATTAGGTAATCATTGAGGGCTTCAGCTTCTGGAGTCTGTTTATTTTTACCAATATTAATACCCAAAATACCGGTATATTTTGCCTGCTTGACGTTATCAATTAAATTATCTACCCCTTTATTATTAAATCCCATACGGTTAATAATGGCCTGCCCTGCTGGTAAACGAAACATTCTTGGTTTGTCATTACCCAGTTGTGGTTTAGGTGTCACTGTTCCAATCTCGATAAAGCCAAAACCCATGGCGGCAAACGCATCAATACATTCACCATTTTTATCTAACCCTGCGGCTAATCCCACTGGATTTTTAAACGTTAGGCCAAAGACTTCAACTGGCTTTTCCACTAAGTTTTGTTTATACGCATAATTTAATACGTTGCTCTGTGTGCGCCTAAGCCAATTAATTGTGAAGTCATGACTCCACTCAGCATCTTGGGTGAATAAAAATTTTTGGATAAGGGAATACATAATTTCTCTTTAAACATAAAAAAGCCTTGGCACGTATCAGCGAAAACCAAGGCGTTATTAAACATAAAGGGCTCAGATAAACAGGCCCTAATGTCAGCTACTGGCGTTCATACTCAGAAGCATTAACTCCCTAAAAGCAACTGAAAACTTAGCAAACTCATGTGTAGTGCTGGTTTTAAATTCAGACATCATATGATACCAGCGATCGAGTAAAACTTGGTTATTGTGCATCCAATTATTTAAAATTGATTCTGCATCTTTGTTATTAAGATCGGAAGCCAGTAAAACGTTAGTAATCGAACGTTGTTGCCAATCAAGATCTTCGCGGTAAGAAGCGCGTGCCAGTGCTTGCCAATGGTTACTCACAGTTTGGTTATCTATTTGCGATAAAAACCAATGTAATTCAAGTTTTGAACCTAACTTGAAGTACAAGTTTGATACTAGTTTAATATCACGTTTTTCAGTTTCAGCAATTTGAGCCAAGTCCAGACAAGGGAACATATTACTAAGTGACGATACTCTGTATGCAATTGAATCTGGCACACCGGCCTTAGTCAACTCGAGGCTTGCAGCTTCAAGTTGTTCATATTCGTTTTCTACTAAATAATCTTGAATGTTGGCAAATAAATCATCAAAGGTAGAACGAAAACTGTCAATTGAATCTTGAATACTCAGAGTTTTGCTTCCGTGACGTAAATACCACCGAGACGCACGACGCATAGTTCTTCGCATACTATCGAGCATACGTAGTTGAACGCCTGTAGACACTTTATTATCTAAGCCCTCAACTTCAGCCCATAAGCTTTGCATCCCAAAAATACCTTTAACAACAGAATAAGCCGTGGCTATCTCATCAACACCAGCTCCTGTTTCTTCTTGGATCCTAAAAACATAGTTCATGCCCATATCATTGATAATATTATTGGTTAACTTAGTGGCGATAATTTCGCTTCTAAGAGGATGTTGTTGCATTTGCGCAGAGAAATTACTCTGCAATTTTTTTGGAAATGCTTCAATCAATAATTTACCGTGGTATGGGTTATCAGTGATGGATGCCACATTGAATTTCTCTTTCATCACCATTTTTCCATAAGCTATCAGTACCGATAACTCTGGACGGGTTAAGCCTGAAGACTTCGCTAAACGTTCAGAAATTTCATCATCAGCGGGAATAAACTCTAGTTCTCTGTTTAAATAACCCTCTCGTTCTAATCCATGAATAAAGCGCAATTGCTCTCTAAGCTGACCTACGCCACCTAAGGCGGATATCGATATTGACTCTGCCTGACGGTAACAATCTTGAATAACCAATTCGCCTACTTCATCAGTCATTTCATACAATATATTGTTACGTTGTTTAACGGTTAAATCACCAGCATTAACTAAAGAATTAAGCAAAATTTTGATATTCACTTCGTTGTCTGAACAATCAACACCACCTACGTTATCAATAAAGTCGGTGTTGACCTTGCCCCCATTTGCAGCAAATTCGATTCGCCCAAGCTGAGTAGCCCCAAGATTTCCGCCTTCACCAATAATTTTGGCTTGCAACTGATTACCATTAACTCGCACATCGTCATTGGCTCTATCACCTACTTGTACGTGGGTCTCTTTAGTACTTTTAACATAGGTACCAATACCACCATTCCAAAGTAAATCAACAGGCATTTTTAATACGTTATGTATAAGTTCATTGGGTGTCATGCTTTGTTGTTTGGTACCCAACCACCTTTTCATTTCAGTAGTTAACTTAATTGATTTGGCTGAACGACTAAAAATGTCACCACCCTTAGAAATTAGATTTCTATCGTAATCGTCCCAACTCAGTGAAGGGTTTTCAAATAATCGTTGTCTTTCTTTATAGGTGGTCTCAATATTTGGACTCGGGTCAAAAAAGATATGCAAGTGATTAAACGCACAGATTAATTTGGTATGAGTAGATAACAACATACCGTTACCAAATACATCGCCCGCCATGTCACCAATTGCGACACATGTAAAATCAGTAGTCTGACAATTTTTGTTCATTTCTCTGAAATGACGTTTAACGGATTCCCAAGCGCCTTTTGCGGTAATGCCCATTTTTTTGTGGTCATAACCAATGCTGCCGCCAGATGCAAACGCATCACCTAACCAAAAATTAAACTCGTCTGAAATACCATTTGCTATATCTGAGAAGGTCGCAGTGCCCTTATCCGCAGCAACCACTAAATATGCATCATCTTCATCTAATCTGACAACATCTTTGGGATGAACAACTTTGCCTTCTACTATGTTATCTGTGATATCTAATAAACTTCGGATGAATATTTTATAGCACTCTTGACCTTCTTTTTGGAAGGCTTCTCGGCCTTGGTCCATAGGTAACTTTTTACAAACAAATCCGCCCTTGGCTCCTACTGGCACAATCACAGTATTTTTAACTTGTTGGGCTTTGACTAAGCCTAAAATTTCTGTTCTAAAATCTTCTTGTCTGTCTGACCAACGCAAACCACCTCGTGCTACTTTTCCACCTCTTAGATGCACACCTTCTATTCGAGGTGAATACACAAATATTTCATACTTAGGCCTGGGTAATGGCATCTCAGAAATAAGTTCAGGCAGCATTTTGTATGAAACATAAGACTTTTGGTTACCCAACTCATCCTTTTGATAAAAGTTAGTGCGCAATGTAGCTAGAATTAAATCCAGATAACGGCAAATAATCCTATCATCATCTAAATTAGACACATTCTCTAATTGTTCTTTTATAGTGATAAGCATTGCTTCTTCAACTTTTTTACTACGCTTAGTTTTAGGATCAAACTTTTGATAAAATAGTTGAACGAGTAAAGTAGCGATCTTTGGATAGTTTGCTAAAGTATTTGCAATATAATCACGGCTAAAAGAAGTGCCTATTTGACGCATATATTTTGCGTATGAACGTAAAATAATCACATTGCGACCCGTCAACCCAGCACCGAGTACTAAACGATTAAACGGGTCATCTTCTAAATCGTTGTACCAGACTTCTGAAAAGGCGGTTTGAAATAAGGTTTGAGCTTGGTCCATATCCATGTCGTTGCTAGTGTTATGCAACATAGAGAAGTCCATGATCCATTTAACTTGTTCTTCTTTGGGGCTTATTTTAAAGGGACTCTCGTCTATTACGCGTAAACCAAAGTTTTCAAGCATGGGTAACACGGCTGACAAATGTATGGGTTCGTTTCCATGAAATAATTTTAACCTGACGGCTTTGCTATCAGGCCCTTCTTCTTGAGGTCGATAAAACAACATATCTAAGGTATGTTCAGCATTCAGTAATTCAATTTTTTCGATGTCTACCAATGCAGCACTGGGTAAATTGTATTCTTTGTAACTGCTAGGGAATGCATTGACAAATTTCTGTTCAAGTCTCTTACCTTTTGCTTCGCCATGATTAGAGCGAATGGTATTAGCAAGTCTGTCATCCCAACTTTTATTTAATTCGATGATGTTGTTCTCAATATCCTTCACATTATATTCCGCATTATTGTTTTTCACTCTGGCAATATAATGCGTTCTCGCATAGACAGACTCTGAAAAATAAGTAGTAAACTCAACATCTTCTTCGCTGGCGAAAGATTTTTTAAGTAGTGCCTGAGTATTTTTTCGCAACTGCGTGTTGTAACGCTCTCTTGGTACAAACACCATGCATGAAACAAAACGGCCGAATACATCTTTGCGAGCAAATAGTCGAGAAATACCGCGTTCTTGCATTTGAAAAATACCCAAGATAATTTGAGCAAGCTCTTTCACACTGCCTTGTAGTAATTCATCACGCGGATAAGTTTCAATAATATTCAGAAAAGCTTTATGCCCGTGTGAACCAGGATCAAAACCAGACAGTTTTGATATAGCAGAAATTTTTTCCTGCAGCACGGGTAATTGTGTCGCACTACTATTATAAAATGAAGCTGAATATAGGCCAATAAATCGGTCTTCACCGATCACCATGCCTGCATCATCAAAACGTTTAATACCAACATAATCTAGATAAGCAGGACGATGAACCCTAGAGCGTGAATTGGTTTTGGTTAACATTAATGGGTTTTTACTTAATGCTTCATGCCTAGCACTAGCCGGTATATTCGACAATACTCGGTCCCGATCAGTCTTTGAATTTTTCATCAAGCCTAAGCTGGAATCATTTTCGGCTACCCAACGGTAATCACCTTTTATACCTTTTGCACTGTAAGAACGATAGCCCATTAAAGTGAAGTTATGATTATTTAACCATGCTAGAAATTTTTCAGTTTGATGTTTCTGCTCTGCTGATATTGGGGATTTACTGGTTTTGAATTCCTCAATAATATTTTTTAACCTGGCACGCATTTGTTGCCAATCTTGCACTGTTATCGACACATCATTGACTACTGACATCAGTTCATTGGTAAGTTGTTCGAGGGCAAGTTTCGAGGTTTGTCTGTCCACTTCAATGAGAAAAACAGTTTGTCTTAAGAGCTCTTTCTTGTTGCTGGAAGAATCTTCAAAGGAGTCAAACTTATGTTGTTCATCACGTTTTAGGTCAATAGGACAATGCAACAACAAATGAGCAGTTATGCCCATCCTGTTTAGCGCCATTCGCACTGAATCGACTAAAAATGGCATGTCGGTGACAATAATTTCTACTATAGTATGCGTTGATTGCCAACCATGTTTACTTATTGCAGGATTGAAAGCGCGGATAAATGGCGCATCACCTTGGTAATCTACAAACTGATTCCACAAACTTAAGGTTGCGCCATAAAGATCATCGTCGCTGCGGTTGTCTAAATCATCCCTAGCAATATTTTTGAATAGAATTTTAGAAAAGTTTGTAACTTGTTCGACCTGATTAGTCGCGACTTTTTTATTAATTAATTTATAGACATTTTCAAGTAGAACTGAATGTTGGTTATCTGCAACCGTCATGTGTTTACCCATTCTTTATAACTTGTTAGTAGTAGGAAAATTGTCAATACTAAAATACTGATGTTTGAATATTAGTATTAATAGATTAGACAAAAGACTGAGATATATACAGTTTTTGAGCTTAGATGCTTATTCTCGCTAAAATTATCACGCAATAAAAGGGTTATATTTACTTAATTTTAACAAATTTCATAGCTATGCAAATTCATCGCATAAAATAGCCTAAGATAGCGACTTTAAGGGGAGTTAAGCTAAATATTTATGCAAAAATTTATGCTTAGTCGTGAATGAAAAAAGTTAATGAATATAGTTAATTATTAGTAACATCAATGCTTGAGCCCATTAATTTATTAGACTGCCAGTAATGAATTAATTGTTTGTTGGAAAACCCTTTGTTCAAAAAAACAGACAATGACACTCATCCATAATTTTTCGCGTAATTTTAAATGGCTATATATTATTGAGAAATTACTTTTTGACGATGTGTTACCTAAGAGATTTCTTGTGACTGCAAGTTATTCGGCACCCAAATAAAATAACGTTTAAAGTCGGCATTTGTTTTTTAGGTTACAGAGGTGATGATAAATAGATGTTTAATAATGATAATTTTGGCATCCGGGTAAATATGTATTTATATCATTCTTTCAAAAACATTGATCTTATTGTTTTCATCAATAATTAATCTAAACCTTCCTTTGATCCCATTTGTGCTGACATGGGGTCGTAAGTTTTGAACCGGTAACTGGATACGTTTACCGTCTTCAGCGGTCATAATAACCTTGTCAATACCAGGTGTATAAAGTCGCTCACATAAATCATATTTGAGCGACAGAGTGAAGTAATAGGTTTGCATTTTCTTTATTTTGGTCCGTACTCAATAGGCTCAGGGCAAACTTTTAGATATTTTCTCAAATAAATCTTTGCTTAAACCTTTGGTGTCGCCAATACGCATAAGTTGATGTTGCATAAGTAATTGTCTGGTTTTATCCACTTTTTGCCATTGTATTAAAGGTGTAATAATACGAGCAGCAACTTGTGGGTTAACTTGATTTAACTCGATCAGATAGTCAGCTACAAATTTATAGCCAGAACCATCAATATTGTGAAATCCAGTCACATTAAAAAAGCTAAAGGTGCCTATTAATGCTCTGACTCTATTCGGATTATTGATAGTGAATTGGCTGTGCCCCATTAGTATGCTAATACGTGCCAAGATATCTGCTCGGTTTGTATTAGCGTGTAATGCAAACCACTTGTCTAATACCAATGGGTCGGCGTGCCATTTTTGTTCAAATGTTAACATTAGTTTTTCGAATAAGTCTAAATCACCTAATTGTGCTGCACTGAGTACACCCAATGAATCAGTCATATTATCTGCACTATTAAATTGTTCCGTTAACAGTTGCTCAACATTAGGTTGCCCTGAAAGGGTCAAATATTTAAGCGACAAATTACGCATTTTTCTTTGTTCAACTTGCTCTGGTTGGTAAGCATAAGATTGCTTTTGAAATGCACTATAATGATTCAACCATTCAACGTGAAATGTATGTGCTAATGCTTTTAATAATTGTGCTCGTGATTGATATAAAACATCAATATCAACTGAGTCCACTTGTTGAAACAACGTTTCAAAACTTGGCAAAGTCAGTATCTCTGCTTTTAAAGCCAATGATATATCTGTTGATTGAATAATAGGCTCAAACATCGCGACGGTTTGATGTATAGAAGCCGTTTGTTCCATTTCAGTTTTTTCAGCCAAACTATGGATACAATCACTAAATAATTTTTGACCTGCATCCCAACGCGCAAATTCATCAGGTGAACCCAACATAACCTTGGCTAAATCTTGCTGAGTATATGCATAGTCCAACTTAACAGGTGCAGTAAAACCATGTAATAAAGAAGGTATAGGTTTTGAGTTAATATTTTTAAACTCAAGACTTTGTTGTTCCTTGTTTAATTCTAAGGTGATTTGTTGATTGTTGGTATCATCTAACAATAAAGGTTCGAGGTTATCGTTAAGCAGACTAAATTGAATAGGGATAACCAAATTCTGTTTTTCACTCTGATCAAAGGTAGCCGTATGTTTCTGCTCAAATGCTATTCGATACGTTTTTGAGTCTGAGTCGTAGGTATCGGTCACCACAAGTTTGGGTGTACCCGATTGACTATACCAACGCTTAAATTGCGTTAAATCTTTATTGTTGGCATCTTGCATAGCTTGCACAAAATCATCACATGTTACGGCTTGACCATCAAATCGTTTAAAATACAATTTAATACCTGCTAAAAAGCCTGTTTTACCTAATATCGTGAATAACATTCTGATCACTTCCGATCCTTTGTCATACACGGTGACGGTATAGAAATTATTCATTTCAATCACTTCATCAGGCCTGATAGGGTGTGACATAGCACTCGCATCTTCGGCAAATTGGCGTTCTCGAATAACTCTGACGTTTTGGATACGATGCACAATAGGAGAAGACATGTCGGCACTAAATTGCTGATCACGAAAAACAGTTAAACCTTCTTTCAAACTCAATTGAAACCAATCACGACAAGTTACTCTATTGCCTGTCCAATTATGAAAATATTCATGGGCAATAACAGCTTCGATATTAAAATAATCTTCATCTGTTGCAGTTTGTGCATCAGCCAACACAAATTTACTGTTAAATACGTTAAGTCCCTTGTTTTCCATGGCTCCCATGTTAAAAAAGTCTACTGCTACTATCATGTAAACATTCAGATCGTACTCAAGACCAAATTCAGTTTCGTCCCATTTCATGGCTTTTTTTAATGAGTCAAGTGCATGTTGTCCTCGATCCAGCATACCTTTATCTACATATAATTCTAAGGCAATGGTCCTACTTGACTGAGTAACAAAACTGTCTTGCAGAAGATCGAAATCACCCGCCACTAGAGCAAATAAGTAACAGGGTTTTTTAAACGGATCAGACCATGTCACCCAGTGAAGTCCGTCCTCTAAATCTCCAGAAGCGACTTTATTTCCATTAGAAAGTAGAAAAGGAAAACTAATTTTGTCGGCAATGACAGTAACATCATAAGTTGCCAACACATCAGGTCTATCCATAAAGTAAGTTATTTTTCTAAATCCTTCAGCCTCGCATTGCGTGCAATATGCATCGGCTGCTAAATATAATCCTTCTAAACTAGAGTTGTCTTTTGGATTAATCGTATTTTCGATGCGTAATTCAAACGTATCTGCGTCTGTATCAATAGAAAGAGTAGTGTCTGTTTGCTGATAATTAGATAGAATTTTACCATCTATGTGCACCGACAATAAGTTGATGTCTTCACCATCCAACACAAGTGGCTTGTTGTGCTGTCCATTTCTGGATACTTTCGAAACACATATTACTTTTGTTTTTGTTTCAACCAAGGTGAATTCTAGTGTTACGTGATTGATTAAAAAATCAGGTTGTTGGTAATCAGTTCGTTTTTTTACAACAGAAATGGGTGTGGACATTATATCCTCAAGAAATAAATGGAATGTAACAGGACATACAACACTTGCTGGCGCCGCAGCAAGTTAATGTACTCAGACTTTTTTGGCTAACGGTTCCAGTTCAGTAACAGACTCTGGAATAGGTATACGTAATATCTTAATTCCCAAATAAGCATAAATAATAGCTAAAACAGGGTTAATTAAATTAAAGAACGTATAAAAAATATAATCTAACGGGTTCACGGCTAGTACACCGTGCATGTAAACACCACAAGTATTCCATGGGATAAGAGGCGAAGTTAATGTGCCGCCATCCTCTAAGCTTCGAGATAAATTTAATTGATGTAACCCACGTTTTTCGAATTCATTTTTATACATTCTACCCGGCATCACAATCGCCATATACTGGTCGGCGGTAATGACATTGGTACCAATGCAGGTCAATATAGTTCGTGTGATCATATCCCCTGCCGTAGTAGCGCCTTTTAAAAATGCACTCACTACTCTTTTAAGTAGTCCTACTCTTTCCAACACGGCACCAAATGTCATGGCACACATAATTAACCAAATTGTGTTTAGCATGCTCGACATACCACCACGACTTAATAAATCATTCAAGGTATCGCTTGGCGTTGAGAAAGTTACCCCATCGAAAAGTGCTGTCCATACCACTACAATTGATCCTCGAAGTGCGCTTACACCATCACCGGATAAACCTGCAATAACGTCAGGTTGAAATATAGCCGCCCATATGCCACCTAATAATGCGCCTATTGAAACAGCAGGAAATGCAGGTACTTTTTTAATTGCCATAGTTAACAACACCAATAATGGTATCAACATGTGTAAGCCCAAATTAAATTCTTGCTGCAATAATCTTTGCATTTCTTCAATACCACTGGCTGAATCAGGCAAATCGGCACCTAAACCAATAATTACAAATAAGATGAGGGTAATGATTATACTAGGAACGGTTGTCCATAACATATACTGAATATGTTCAAATAGGTTTGTACCTGCTATTGCGGGTGCCAAATTAGTTGTTTCTGAAAGAGGTGATATTTTATCACCAAAATAAGCACCTGAAATAATGGCACCAGCAGTAATGGCTTCTGACATGCCCATACCTATAGACACTCCCATCAGCGCTACACCTACTGTGGCTGCTGTAGTCCATGAACTGCCGATACTCATAGCAACTATGGCGCAGATTAGGCAACTGGCAGCGTAAAACATCGAAGGGTTCAACAAGTCTAAACCGTAATAAATAAGTGTTGGAACTGTGCCCGCTAACATCCAGGTTCCAATAAGAGAACCAACCGCTAATAAAATAAGAATGGCACCTAACGATCGAGATATGCCCTTAACTATGCCTTGCTCAATATCATCCCAGCTGTAACCATTTTTCAAACCAATCAAGGCTGCTATGCCCATGGCGACCAGTAAAGCAATTTGGTTAGGACCAAAAGAAGAATTATCTCCAAATAAATATACCGAACCGCCTAACAAAATGACCAATATTATTATCGGTATAAGTGCATCAGATAACGATGCTTCTACTTTTGGTTTATCAATTGTCATAAAGATTTACAATCCTGAAAGGTTTTAATGGGTTAAATCTATGTGTGGGACTAACCCACTATCGAACGGTAAAACATAATAGCGATAACCACTGGACATACAAAACGTACGTACCATGGCCAAATTTTCCAAAACATACTGCGCTCAGCTTGCTCGCTACCATGTTTTAGTTCAGCTAATATCTGATCACGTTTCCATACCCAACCTGCAAAAATACATAACACAAGGCCCAATAAAGGCTGACTATATTTAGTCGTTAGAGTAATCACAAAACCAAATAATGAAGCCATATTAAAAGCAATCATTGAACTAATAGCAAAAACCACTAGGGTTATCGTCCAAACAGCACGTTTTCTCGTTAACCCTTTACTTTCAATGACATATGAAACAGGTACTTCCAGCATAGATATTGACGATGTCAAAGCCGCAATCAGCATCAATGCGAAAAACACAAAAGCCACATATAATCCAATCGTACCCATGGTGTCGAATAAAGCAGGCAATACTATAAATATCAAACTGTCTTCGTTAATCAACTCTCCGCTTGCAGAAAAAATTTCTACGCCATTGTTTAACGCAACATACATAGCAGGGATAATGAGCATTCCAGCCAAAATGGCTACACCAATATCAACTAAGGCAACTGAGGCGCCAAGGACGGGTAAGTTTTCTTTTTTACTTACATAAGAACCGTATACCAACATGGTACCAACCCCTAAAGACATAGAGAAAAAAGCTTGCCCCATTGCACTAATCAATATTTCCGGATTCATTATCAAACTGAAATTTGGCAATAGATAAGCTTTCCAGCCATCAATTGCACCATCTAATGTAGAAACATAAACGATCAGTAGCGCAATAATTACAAATAGGGCTGGCATTAATCGCACCGACCATCTTTCAATACCTTGACTAACACCTCCGGTTACTATGCTGGCAGTCAAACATAAAAATAAGCCACAAAAAATAATATCTCGAGCAACTGATGATGTGACTAACCAGGAAGAAGTCGTTTCTTGACCTAACAAATCAGAGATAGTTTGTAAAACATGAGACAGCATCCATCCAGCAACGAGTGCATAAAAAGACAGAATAAGAGTAGCAGTGACAAGTCCCCATACGCCAGTTGCGCGGCCTATCTTACTGCCTGATATTTTACCTAACGCATCGACCATATTTGAACGAGTTGAACGACCTATTATTAATTCTGCCATAAGAACGGGATAAGCTAAAAGAAAGGCTAAAATAATATACACCAGCACAAATGCTGCACCGCCGTTACTAGCAACTTGAGTTGGAAACCCCCAAATATTACCTAACCCTACTGCCGAACCAGCAGCAGCCAATACAAACCCCATTCTAGACGAAAACTCTCCACGTGCAGCCATGTAATTGCCTTATTATTATTATTATTGATTTTATAAGGCTGCAAATAGCAGCCCCTTATTAATTTTTACTGCTGTTGATAGCGTATTTCCCCATAGTTAACACATCATAAGTAATATTCGCCGCTTCTTCTAAAAACGGGTCAACTTTTTCAAGCTCTTCAGGTAAATCGTCTAAGTTTTCAACTTTTTCTAAACCAAGACGAACCAAACGTTCATTAGTGCGCATAAGATTTCGTTCTTCAATCTCAGATTTTTCTTTTAGTCGCTCGGCTTCAACTAAAGAGATAGTGTTATCTTCTTTTTTAATTTTGTAACGTTCAACATCTTCGTATATGTAATTAAATTCTTTCTTAATCCTAAGATTGTGAAGATCTGTTAACCCTTTAACTACATTTTTATTCTCGCTGAAAGTGGTGTAGTTGGCCCTAGCAATACTGTCCCAAGGAAGTGCATTTTCTTGTTGGCTTTCACCCCAATCAGCATGATCTATAACAGAAGGGAACAATATATCTGGGATTACCCCCTTGTGCTGTGTACTGCCACCGTTTATTCGATAAAACTTGGCTATAGTAAATTGCACACTGCCCAGTGGATTTTCGTACAGATCATAAATTCTACCTAACGGACGGTGCTGCTGAACCGTACCTTTTCCAAAAGTTTGTTCGCCTAGAATTAGAGCACGATTGTAGTCTTGCATGGCTGCCGCAAATATTTCCGAAGCAGATGCACTGTAACGGTCGACTAGTACTGTCAATGGCCCATCATAAAAAACCTTACCATCTACGTCTTTTTCAAGACGAATACGTCCAGCACCGTCACGAATTTGCACTACGGGACCTTTATCAATAAATAAGCCTGAAAGGAGAGTTGATTCGGTTAGAGAACCACCGCCATTCCCTCGCAAATCTACAATGATGCCGCGCACACCTTGTTCAGTTAAGGTCTTAATTTCTTTTCTAACGTCTTGATGTAAATTGTTGTAAAAAGAAGGAATCGATATAACACCTAACTTTTGACCTTTATTTGGACCTTCTTCAGGGATGTAGACTTCAGATTTAGCCGCCCTGTCTTCAAGTTTTATTTTGTCTCGCGTTAAGGTAACAACGACCGGCACAGATGACTCTGACGACCCTTTCACCACTTGCAGTTTCACAATACTACCTTTAGGACCCTTAATCAGTTCTACCACTTCATCTAAGCGCCAACCGATAACATCAACAAATTCATCATTATCTTGAGCAACACCGACAATTTTATCTTCAGGTTTAATATTATTAGATAAATCTGCCGGTCCACCAGGTACAACACTGCGTATAGTCGTAAAATCATCTTCGCTGAGCAAAACTGCGCCAATACCTTCAAAAGATAAATTCATTTCCATTTGGAAACGTTCTGCATTGCGCGGAGATAGATAGCTGGTATGCGCTTCAATGCTTCGAGCAAAAGAATTCATTACCGTCTGGAAAACATCTTCACTAGAGGTTTGGGTTAATCGTTTAATGGCACGTTTATAACGTTTTGTTAACAGCTCTTTTACTTTAGGCCATTCTTTACCTGCTAACTTTAAATTGAGCGCGTCATATTTAACCCTTTGACGCCATAATTCGTCTAACTCTTTGTTATCTTTTGCCCAAGCAGCCTCTTCTCTATCGTAAACAAATTTGTCATTGGCTAACTCATAGTCAAATTCTTTGTCCAGTAGGGTAAGCGCATATTCAAATCTCTCAGTGCGGCGCTGCATATTGAGTTGATATATTTCATAGGCAATACTTAGATTACCCCGTTCAATAGAATCATCAAACTTGTTTTTATAAGCTGAAAAACCTTGAATATCTTGGGCTGTAAATACATTGTGATTAAAATCTATAGAACGAATAAAGCGGTCAAATATCTTGACCGATAACTCATCGTCTAAATCAATTGGTTTATAGTGAGCACGCAAAAATTGCGAAGTCACTCTTTTGGCTGACGCGACGTGTTGTGACTCTTGTGTCAATTTGGGTAAGTCTTTCACACCCAGGCTGCTCTCAACTGCTGCAGAGCCAGAACTTATCACTAATAATGCTGATGCCACAGATACACGAATTGATTTAATCATTTATTTACCTTTTAGAACGAGCCAACCTTAAGTTTTCCAACTGAACTTTGACCACCATCCCTGTATCAAGTTGCACTTGAATGCCATCTTTACTGACATCAGTGATAGTCGCAGGCATCGGGCTCTTGCCAATTTTAACTGTAACAGCGGTTCCTGTTACGATATGTTCTTGCTCTAATCGTTCAGCGATAGGCTGCTTTTCTTTAATTTGTTCTTTTTTAACTACTTTAGACGTAGGTTTAAATTTCGGTGCTTCTTTCTTTTTATAAGTACTTTTTGCATCCGCACCTTTTACATCCGCACTCTTTACATCTGCAGCGGATGCTTTTAGTTGTTTACGCTTTTCAGCTACTTTAGCTTTGCTTTCATCAAGTTGCTTTTTAGCATGTTCTACGTGTTCATCTTCAATAGCAGCCACATCCTCGCCATCCAAATTAATACGTTGCACACCCTTTTTAATGCTATGCAAATAACGCCAACTATTGGTGTAGTGTCTTAAAGACGAGCGTAGCAAAGTCTTACTAACTCGTGCTTCATTTTCTAAGCGTTCAGCTAAATCTTGAAAAATACCTATTTTTAAAGGTTTAGCATCACCCTTATTACTAAAACAAGCGGGAAATTGTTCAACTAAAAAGCCTATGACTTCTTTGCTGTTCGAAAATTTTTGTGGATTGTCCATTCAGTCTTCTAGTTAGTTAGTGTGTTAACGGGGTTCTTGACGCTCATCATCCCAAGTTGCTAGAAGCTGGTCAACCCAGTCATACAAATCAACTTCATCTATATCGAGTAAATGTGCATCTTCTCGCCAATTTTCCCAAATATATTGGATCATGTTCTCTAAAGAGGTGGAATTTATGTCTTCATGTGCTTTATCGTAGAGCATATGAAGAATTGTATTTAATCTATCTGTGGCTTCACTCGCCCTATCATCCCAAAAATCCATATCCTCAACAGTTGCTAGCACAACTTGAATATCTATTGTATGTTTCAACGCACAACACTCCTAGCTTCAACTTCGTTTGCATGACATAACGTGGTTTGCAATATGTCTACAATTTGGCTTAAACCCGCTTTATCATCAAGATCGAAACGTGCAATATCGGGGCTATCTATGTCTAAAACTGCAATAATTTGATTATTTTGGCGAATAGGTAGCACTATTTCTGAATTAGAAGCGGCATCACAAGCAATATGACCAGAAAACTGATGTACATCGTCAATTAATTGAATCATATTTTCAGATACTGCTGTTCCACAGACTCCTTTACCGATTGGAATTCGAATACAGGCTGGTTGACCGTGAAATGGACCTAAAACTAATTGCTGTTCTTTTACCAAATAAAATCCTACCCAATTAATATTATCCAATGCCCAATAAAGTATTGCACTAATATTTGCCATATTAGCAACTAAGTCTTGTTCTCCAGCAACTATAGCTTTCACCTGTTGAGCCAATTGTGAGTAGTGTTGCTGTTTGTTTTTTACCATTAATGTATAAACCTAGTTAAATGTGTCTATTTATGAACCGTCTTGCAGAGCAAAAATAACAGTCACTTTTGCCTGAGTAGACATTTCTCCGGGCTGGTAACTTTCCGACGCTTGGAATTTTTGAGATTGCATTACCATCGGGGTTGCTTGAAATACTGTTTTTTCTGATATGGATATAACATCGGCTAATTTCAAGTCTAGGACCTTAGCCATTAAAGTTGCGCGTTGTTTAGCATTCAACAAAGCTTGTTTTAATGCCAGTTGATAATTTTCATCTGCTTGACTGCTAGTAAAACTAAATTGATGAATGTTACTCACCCCAAGTTTTAAAATCACATCTATCGACTGTTCGTATTGCGTCAAGCTTTTTAACGTCACTTTAACTTGTCTAGTTAAAATAAAACCTTTTTGTTGACGAGTTTTACCATCATATTCAATCCAAGGTTTAAATCGTACTTGCAACGATTGAACGGCTGATTTGTCGACTCCAATTTTGATCAACGCTTGTGCTACAGAATTGGTTTTCTCAACGATCGCCTTATTAAGTTCTGCAGCAACGCCACCTTTTTGTTCGATTGACAAATTAAAGCTAAAACGATCGGGAACACTATGCACACTTCCCACCCCAGAGACTTCAATTATTCTATGGTGTTGGCCATTGAAAACCACCTTAGCGTCGTCACTGGCGCGTGCACCTACACTTGAAATGCCAATAAATAATGTGAACAAAAATAAAAATCTTATATGCATACATAACCTCGACAAGCAGCTATTTTTAAATGAATTGTATCTATCAAATTATCCAACATTTCCTATTATAAAAAGTATCAACAAAGAATGACTTAATTATAACAATCGTTATTTAAGGTAGCAGCCTAATATTTTAGCTGGCATAAAAGTGTTAATCCATTAATTTCTGGGATAAAAAAGTGTATTCCAAAGCCGTTCGCTTTGCACTTTCTTGTAAATTAGCTGACGCAGAATGCCCTCCATCAATGTTTTCATAATATTCAAACTCATGCCCCAATTTTTCTAACAGATACGCCATTTTCCTAGCATGCCCAGGATGCACTCTATCGTCTTTAGTCGAGGTAACAAACATAATTGAGGGGTAATCAGCTTCTGGATCAATATTATGAAGCGGAGATATTTGTTTTAAAAATAAACGTTCATCAGCGATGTCAGGACTGCCATATTCACCGACCCAAGAAGCCCCCGCTAATAATTTGTGATATCGCAACATATCTAACAAAGGCACCTGGCAAACAACAGCGTTCCATAAGTCTGGTCTTTGGGTATACATAACACCCATTAACAGACCGCCATTAGAGCCGCCCATAATACCTAAACGTTCAGTCGATGTGATGTTTTTAGCGATAAGATCTTCACCAACTGCAATCATGTCATCGAAAATAACCTGTCGTTTAGTTTTTAATCCTGCTTGATGCCAATTTGGACCAAACTCCCCGCCACCACGGATATTTGCCAACACATAAACGCCACCTTGTTCGAGCCAGTTTTTTCCGAGTAGGCCTGAATAACTAGGTTTTAATGAGACTTGAAAACCACCATAAGCGTATTGTAATGTGGGATTTGTGCCATCAAATTGTATGTCTTTTTGCCTGACTACAAAATAAGGGATCTTTTCACCGTCTTTTGAAGGTGCTTGAAATTGTTCAACTATGATATTCGATGCATCAAATCGTGCAGGTATAGACTTAATTAAAGTGATATCCAGCTTATTTACGTCAACTTTAAACAAGCTATCAGGGGCAATAAAACTTTCTTGATTGATAAATATAGTATCGCTGTCAAGGTTAGCTGAAGAAACTGACATCGACCCGTTTTCAGACATCGCTAATTTTATTTGAGACCATTTATCATCAAAGTCATAAATATATATGTTGCTAACTACATTTTCTAACAAGGTTAAGACAAGCTTGTTTTTAGTAATGGAAACGCCATCAATAGTGGCTCGTTCATCGGGACGGTAAACCAGTTGTAAATTTTTAATGTGTTGTGTTTGCAGCCAATGTTCGAAATCAAAGCTTACCAGATCGCCACTATTAAAAATGTGTTCTGTGCCTTGTGGCGACCACTCTTGCTTGAGTGATAACACCAATTGCCCTTTGAAAACCCCTTGCACTGCTGCCTTTTCAGGTATCGGTAATTGTATACCTTGTCGTCCGTCATCGGGGAGCCAAAAATATAGTGATTCAAAAAATGTCACAGAACGAACCACCATGTTTAGGTCGTTATCACCACACTTAATAGAAAATGGCCAAACACCTACATCTGTTTTTTCGCCTTCAAATATTTGTTGTGCTTGTGTAAGTGTTTGTCCTCTTTTTAATGACTTAATAATAAATGGGTAACCACTTTCAGTCACAGAGCCTTCGCCCCAGTGAGTAGCAATATTGATGTTATCAATATCTTTCCAACTCACACCTGTTTTCGCGTCTGGGATAAAAAAACCATCCTCAACAAAAGATTGCGTGGCATGATCCCATTCGCGTATTTCAACTGAGTCTTTGCCCCCATCAGAGAGAGATAATAGACAGCGGTCATAATTACTCTCTAAACATTCTGAACCTTTAAATACCCAATTTTTTTCTTCAAGAGCAGAAAGATTATCAATGCTTAGCAAGTCTTCCCATTTAGGTTGAGACGTGGTGTATTCCTCTAAGGTGGTTCTTCGTAACATGCCTCGTACTTGATGTTCGTCTTGCCAAAAATTGTAAACAAAATTTCCACGAAAATTACCATAAGGAATTTTATCTTTGGCATTGACGATTTCTAATCCGGCTTCAAGGTATAGAGCATACCGCTTATCAGCCATAAGTTTATCTAAAGTCACTTTGTTCCAAGCATTAACCTTATCTAAAACTTGTTTGCCTTCTACTTCTTCCAACCACAAGGGGGCTTCTGAAACCATTTCTGTCATAGGTATACGTTGTTCCATTTGTTTTGTGGTACTTACTCAGTATTAATAAAGCCAGCAATGATATGAGCACTGGCAACAGTGATGAATATATAAATTAAAAACCTATATATTCATTTTCGGACTTTTTGAATATTAATTAATAATATATTCAATGAGGGTTTGACTAACAAATTCAACTTAAAAACAATCACTGGGTATATAAACTTCACCTTTCATCAATACTCTTGCACTTCGACTCATAGACACTTTATCCACTGTCCAAACTCCATCATGAAACTGTGTTTTCGCACCAACTTTCAAGGTTCCAGAGGGATGGCCAAAAGTAACAGACTCGAGGTATCCCCCTCCAGCCGCTAAATTGACCAATGTGCCAGGTATAGCGGCTGCGGTGCCTATAGCAACAGCAGCAGTGCCCATCATGGCATGATGTAATTTACCCATTGAAAGTGCCCTGACCGCCAAATCAATACTTTGACTATCGACAGCTTTGCCACTCGAAGTAATATATCTTGCAGATTTTGCTACAAAAGCAATTTTTGGGGTGTGTTGACGACTCACAGCCTCATCAATATTTTTAATCAAGCCCATCTTCAGCGCACCGTGTGCGCGTATAGTTTCAAAACGATTAAGGGCCTGAATATCACCGTTAACAGCACCTTGTAATTCAGTACCTGAATACCCGAGCGCCTCAGCATTAATAAATAGTGTTGGGATACCAGCATTGATCATAGTGGCTTTAAAATCACCCACATTTGGCACATGCAAATCATCAACAAGATTACCAGTGGGAAACATGGCCTCATCACCGTCAACAGGGGCAACAAATTCGACTTTTACTTCGGCTGCAGGAAAAGTCACACCATCCAATTCAAAGTCACCCGTTTCTTGAACCTGACCATCAGTCATTGGCACGTGGGCAACAATAGATTTGTTGATGTTAGCCTGCCAAATCCGAACGACACAGACACCATTTTTAGGAATTCGACTGACGTCAACCAACCCATTACTGATTGCAAATGAACCAACAGCGGCGGTTAAATTACCACAATTTCCACTCCAATCAACAAACGCCGTATCGATAGATACTTGACCAAATAGATAATCTACATCGTGATCAGTGTGAGTACTTTTAGACAGTATGACAGTTTTACTGGTACTTGAAGTGGCACCGCCCATTCCATCTGTTTGTTTGCCATAGGGATCAGGGCTACCAATCACTCTGAGCAATACATTATCTCTTGCCCCTCCAGCTACTTGTGCGGATCTGGGTAAGTCAGTGAGTTTAAAAAAAACACCTTTACTAGTACCGCCGCGCATATAGGTCGCGACAATGCCTTTTTGTGGTTTATAGCTCATGAATTTATATCCTTTTTATGTCATTCTTATGACATTCTCGTTATGCCACTGAAGATTCAAGGAAGTCCTGAGCAAAACGTTGTAGTACACCGCCAGCTTCATAAATACGCACTTCCTCAGCTGTATCTAAACGACATGTCATAGGCACTTCGATTTTTTCACCATTTGTTCGGGTGATATGCAAAGTTAACGTAGCACCGGCAGCATATTCACCCAGAACGTCGTACGTTTCTGAACCGTCTATAGCTAAAGTATGGCGTGTGGTTCCGGGTTTGAATTCAAGAGGTAATACACCCATACCCACTAAATTAGTACGGTGAATACGCTCAAAACCTTCCGCGGCTATGACTTCAACCCCTGCTAAACGCACACCTTTTGCTGCCCAATCTCTAGAAGATCCTTGGCCATAATCAGCACCTGCCACGATGATTAGGGGTTGTTTGCGATGCATATAGGTTTCGATGGTTTCCCACATGCGCATCACGGTGCCTTCAGGCTCTAGTCTGGCAAATGAACCCGGTTTTATTTCAGTATTTTCTAATACCATTTCGTTTAATAATTTGGGATTAGCAAAGGTCGCTCTTTGAGCAGTGAGGTGATCGCCCCTATGAGTCGCGTAGGAATTAAAGTCCACTTCAGGCAAACCCATTTTATGTAAGTATTCTCCGGCTGCACTGTCTAACATAATGGCATTAGACGGTGATAAATGATCGGTAGTAATGTTGTCACCTAAGACTGCTAGAGGTCTCATTCCTTTCATGGTGCGCTCTCCTGCAAGCGCTCCATCCCAGTATGGTGGTCTACGAATATAGGTACTTTGAGGACGCCAATCGTATAAAGGACTCTCAGCAGGTTCGAACGAACCTAAATCAAACATGGGAGCATAGACTTTTTTAAATTGCTCAGGTTTAACAAACTCAGATACGATGGCATCAATTTGTTCGTCACTTGGCCAAATGTCTTTTAAGGTAATGGCGTTGCCCTTTTTATCATAACCTAACGCGTCTTTTTCAATATCAAAACGCATCGTACCGGCGATAGCATAGGCTACTACTAAGGGCGGTGACGCTAAAAATGCTTGCTTGGCATAGGGATGAATTCGCCCATCAAAGTTACGATTGCCTGATAAAACCGCAGTGGTATATAAATCACGATCCATTGCTTCTTTTTGAATCGCAGGATCAAGCGCTCCACTCATGCCATTACAAGTGGTGCAAGCATAGCCAACGATGCCAAAACCTAATTTTTCCATTTCAGGTAATAAACCTGACTCTTCTAGGTAATACTTAGCCACTTTCGAGCCCGGTGCAAATGATGATTTCACCCAAGGTTTTCTTAATAAACCTAATTCATTGGCTTTTTTGGCAATTAATCCTGCGGCCACCACGTTGCGCGGATTACTGGTGTTAGTACAGCTGGTAATAGCGGCAATAATAATCGCACCATCGGGCATTTCACCTTCTTTTTGCTCCACAGCATAAGCAATGCCTTTTGAGGCTAAGTCTGCTGTAGCAAGACGACGATGTGGGCTAGAAGGACCCGCCATATTTCGACCCACAGCGGATAAGTCAAACTCTAATACCCGGGCGTATTCTGCATCGATTAAGTCATCTGCCCAAAGACCAGTATGTTTGGCATAGGTTTCAACTAACTCGACTTGTTCTGGTTCGCGACCAGTAATTTTTAAATAATCAATGGTTTGTTTATCGATATAAAACATGCCAGCAGACGCACCGTATTCAGGTGTCATATTTGAAATAGTCGCTCGGTCACCTATGGTTAATTCTGCGGCGCCTTCTCCAAAAAACTCGAGGTATGCAGAAACAACTTTGGCATTACGTAAAAATTCAGTGATCGCCAGCACAATATCTGTAGCCGTGATACCCGGTTGACGTTTTCCGCTTAATCTAACACCAACAATATTCGGTAAACGCATCATTGAAGGTCGGCCAAGCATCACTGTTTCCGCTTCTAAGCCTCCTACACCAATGGCGATGACGCCTAAAGCATCCACATGGGGAGTATGACTGTCTGTACCGACACAAGTATCAGGGAACGCTACACCGTCTCTTAATTGAATAACGGGTGACATTTTTTCTAGGTTTATTTGGTGCATGATGCCGTTACCAGCAGGGATAACATCCACATTTTTAAAGGCTGTTTTGGTCCATTCAATAAAATGAAACCTGTCCTCGTTGCGTCTGTCTTCTATGGCTCTATTTTTATCAAAGGCATCGGGATCATCTCCATCATGTTCGACAGCCAATGAATGATCGACAATTAATTGGGTCGGCACGACTGGGTTAACTTTGGACGGATCGCCTCCCTGCTCGGCTATTGCATCACGTAAACCTGCTAAATCAACAAGAGCGGTTTGTCCCAGAATATCATGACAAACAACACGTGCAGGATACCAAGGGAAATCTAATTCTTGTTTGCGAAAGATAATCTGTTTTAGGCAGTCGGTGAGTAAATCTGGCGTGCATTTACGGACCAATTGTTCTGCTAAGACGCGGGAGGTATAAGGTAATTTGGCATAAGCACCTTGACTAATGGCTTCAACTGCAGCGCGGGTGTCAAAATAGTCAATATTGGTTCCAGCTATTGTGTAACCGGGAAGGGGTTTGCGATATTCGTAATTCATATATAGACCCACAGAATAGATAAGGAGAGTCAGGCCGATTATTATCGGCCTGTAATTGAGAGGCTTTTAGCGTTGGCTAATAGCTGTTACTTTTCTTGGCTCAGCCCCTATATAATCGGCGCTTGGACGAATAATACGGTTATTTGAACGTTGTTCCATGATGTGGGCAGCCCAACCGGTTAAGCGCGAACAAACAAATATAGGTGTAAATAATTTAGTCGGTATACCCATAAAATAATAAGCCGATGCATGGAAAAAGTCAGCATTACAGAATAATTTTTTTGAATCCCACATAAATTCTTCACATGCCACAGAAATATCATAAAGTGAACGATCACCAAACTCCTGTCCGAGTTTTTCTGACCAAGCTTTAATTATCACGTTGCGTGGATCCGAGTCACTATAGATAGCGTGGCCGAATCCCATTATTTTTTCTTTACGCTCTAACATACCGGCCATCTGTACTTTCGCATCGGCAGGTGAGCTAAATTTCTGGATCATATCCATTGCCGCTTCGTTTGCTCCACCATGCAGAGGTCCACGAAGTGAACCAATAGCACCTGTTACACACGAGTACATATCAGACAACGTAGAAGCACAAACACGGGCAGTAAAAGTAGATGCATTAAATTCATGCTCAGCATATAAAATGAGTGATACATCCATCACTTTTCTATGAAGTTCAGACGGTGTGTCACCGGTTAGCAGTTTTAAGAAATGGCCACCAATCGAATCCTCGTCAGTTGTACAATCAATTTCAACACCATCATGAGTATATTTGTACCAATAACACATGATGGCTGGAAAAGTGGCAAGCAACCTATTTGACGCTTTGTTTTGCGAACTAAAGTCTACTTCAGGTTCAAGGTTACCTAAAAATGAGCAACCAGTACGCATCACATCCATTGGATGAGCGTCTGCTGGTATCAGTTTTAATACTGCTTTTAATGCTTGAGGTAAATCACGCTGAGTCTTTAACTCTGCATTATAAGTATTTAATTCTGCTTGATTGGGAAGTTCGCCGTTAAATAATAAATAAGCCACTTCTTCAAACGTTGCGTTGTCCGCTAAATCTGATACGTCATAACCACAATAGGTAAGGCCTGATCCTGATTTGCCTACAGTACATAGTTTTGTTTGACCAGCACTTTGGCCACGCAGACCAGCACCACTAAGTTTTTTTTCAGCCATAATTATTCCAAGTTGTATAATTTAACCCCTTATTCTTTTTAAAACTTAAGGGTTTTAGAATTTGTAACTATTCCTAAATTTAGGATGCATATATACATGCATATAATTACTTGTTTTTACCTTCAGAAAATAGCGAATCAAGTTTCTGTTCATAGGCGTGATAACCTAAATAATCATACAATTCCATGCGTGTTTGCATGCTGTCAACTACAGCTTTTTGATCACCATTAGTCAAAATAGATTCATAGACATTTTCAGCAGCTTTATTCATCGCTCTAAATGCACTGAGTGGGTAAAGCACCATATCAGCACCCCACTCACCTAACTGTTTTTTATTCCATAGTTCAGTTTGACCAAACTCTGTAATATTAGCCAAAATTGGCACATCTAGCGCGTCAGAGAATGCACGATAGTGTGCTTCTGTTTTTATCGCTTCAGCAAAAATAGCGTCAGCGCCAGCCGCTGCATAAGCCTTAGCTCGTTTAATAGATGCCTCTAAGCCTTCTTGTGCAAAAGAATCTGTGCGAGCCATAATGAAAAAATCAGGATCAATACGAGCGTCGACGGCTGCCTTGATCCGGTCAACCATCTCGTCAGTAGAGACAATTTCTTTGTTTGGGCGATGGCCACAACGTTTTTGTGCCACTTGGTCTTCCATATGCACTGCAGCGGCACCGGCTTTTTCCATATCACGAATGGTTTTAGCTATATTAAAAGCCCCGCCCCAACCTGTATCTATATCGATTAATAAAGGTAGGTCACAGGCTGCAGTGATCCGCCGTACATCAACTAACACGTCGTTCAAAGAGGTCAAGCCTAAATCAGGTAAACCATAAGATGCATTAGCTACACCGCCACCTGATAAATAAATAGCCTGATGGCCAATTTGTTTAGCCATCATCGCTGTATATGCGTTAATAGTGCCAACAATTTGTAAAGGCTGATTGTCTTTTAACGCGTGACGAAAGCGCTGTCCGGGAGTTCTCATAAGGTATTCATCCTTTTTTCTACGTTTTTACGTGATGCTGAAATATGCCGACGCATGAGTATTTCAGCCAGTTCGCCATCTTGATCTTCGATAGCTTGAATAATGTGATGATGTTCTGAGAAAGCGCGTTTAGCACGAGGACTGGCCATGCCAAATTGATAACGGTACATACGCACCAAATAATATAGTTCCTCACATAGGAGGCGTATTAGCAATTTATTACCGCTACCCATAACGATACAAAAATGAAAGTCTAAGTCGCCTTCTTCCTGAATATACGCCTGCCCTTGTTGCAATGACTTGTACTGTTTGTGCACTTCGAGCAAATGTTTTAAATCTTCAATTTGTTTTGACGTCATATTTTGCGCCGCTAATCGACACGCCATACCTTCTAAAGATTCTCTAACTCGAAAAATTTCAAGTAACTGCTCAATTGACAATGTCACTACACGATAGCCAATATTAGCTTTGCGCTCTAGAAGACCAGAACCTTCTAAACGGGATAATGCATCGCGTAATGTACTACGGCTTATTTCGTAATATTTGGCAAGTTCAGGCTCACTTAACTTAGAGCCGGTTGATATATCACCCTCAACAATTCGTTGACGAAGATCGGTAAAAACAGTATCTGCACGAGTGATACTAGGGGATGAAGTAATCAATATTTGCAATGGTATATTGTCGACAATAATTAAATATTCACTTATCTTATAGCTTTTATATAAAATAACAAGCTTGGACTGTCGACAATTAATCCAATGTGCGAGAATTCGACTTATTTAGTCGAGTACTGCTCCTAAACTAGAAATACAATAATCAACATTCTTTTGACTTGAACTACAGCCCATCAAACCAATCCGCCATACTTTACCAGCCAATTCGCCTAAGCCAGCGCCAATTTCCAAATTGAAATCATCGAGCAACCGATTACGAACCTCTGCATCATTAACTCCAGCAGGAATTCGCACCATATTTAATTGTGGTAAACGATATTTTTTTTCAACCGCAAACTCTAACCCAAGTGTTTCCAATCCTGATTTTAAACTAAGGTGATTTTGGTCATGTCTTGTATGAGTATTTTGCAGTCCTTCTTTATGCAAAATCAGCAAGGATTCGTGTAAGGCGTAGATGCTATTGACAGGCGCAGTATGATGATAGGCGCGTTTAGCACCTTTTTCCTGATTTCCCCCCCTTCCCCAGTAACCCATCACCAAGTCCATATCTAAAAACCAACTTTGCACCGGATGTTTACGCTGTTTAATGACTTCAATAGCTCGGTCACTAAAAGAGACAGGAGATAACCCCGGCACACAAGAAAGGCATTTTTGTGTGCCGGAATAAATAGCATCAATCTGCCAATCATCTACTTTTAATTCGCTACCACCTAAGGATGTAACAGCATCAACGATGCTTAAACAGTCAAACTCTTTGGCTAGTTGGCACAAAGCCTTGGCATCATTTAAGACACCCGTTGAGGTTTCTGCATGCACAAATGCTAAGGCTTTAACATCAGGATTGGCCTGCAGAGTTTCTCTCACTTTATTCAAATCTGTAGGTTCACCCCATTTATCTTGCACCATAATCGCTTGTCCACCACAGCGCTGGACGTTTTGTCGCATACGCCCACCAAACACGCCATTTTGACACACAATAACTTTGTCGCCCGGTTCAACTAGGTTAACAAAAACAGACTCCATGCCCGCAGATCCCGGTGCCGATATAGGCATAGTTAAGGTATTATTAGTTTGAAATGCGAACTGTAGTAACTGTTTTACTTCATCCATTAAGTCAACAAACTTTGGATCTAAATGGCCAATAGTAGGTCTAGCCAACGCTTCAAGGACTTGTGGGTATACGTCTGAAGGACCTGGCCCCATGAGAACACGTGTAGGCGGTATAAAAGATGAAAATGGTGAAAATGGTGAAAATGATTGAGACATATATATTCCAAACTAAAGATAAACTTACACATTAATTTTTACAGTATTTACACTTTGCTTCAAGGCAAGCATAGCGAGCATAAACAACAAAAATACTCATTTATCTAGACATTTATGTATTGAATAAAGAGTAAACCAGTAAAGTATTAATATAAGAGATTAAAATTAAGATATTGTTTTACAAAGACAATTAAAATAACTTTGAAAGTTGTTTATTTTTTACACAAACTTGTTCTACTCTTATCAAACAGGTTTAATGAATTTTATATTAAATAGGACGTTTCGATTAGCGCTCGGCTCTAGCAAAGAGCCATTACCCTGAGCCCGAACTAGTAATAGTTTCGGGCTTTTTTTTGTCTTAAAGTTCAACATGCCTTTAATTGGGTTGTAAACCTTTTAGCATTATCAACATAATGCTGAGCCGACTGTTCAAGCATTTTTTGTTGTTGTTCTGGGATAGTTTTAATTATCTTAGCAGGCGATCCCATCACTAATGAGCCGTCAGGTATCTGCATGTTTTCGGTAATTAAGCTGTTAGCACCGATTACACAATACTGACCGATTTTTGCACCGTTTAATACCACGGTATTGATCCCAATTAAGCTGTAATCCCCTATTTCGCAACCGTGTAACATTACTTTATGGCCAATAGTGACACCTTTTCCAATGGTTAAGGGCACACCCACATCAGTGTGCAATATCGAACCATCTTGTACATTGCTGTTTTCACCAATTGTAATCACATCACAGTCACCTCTAACTACTGCGTTAAACCACACGCTACTGTTTTGCTGTATAACTACTTTACCAATAACATGGGCACCAGGCGCTATATAAACGCCTTCTGCAAGCTGCACATGATCATCACCTAAAGAATAAATCATTAATCCTCTCCTATTTTACGCAACAGCCCCTCTTGCATAGTTGATGCGACCAACTTGCCATCACGATTAAAAAACTGTCCTCTTACCAATCCTCTGGCACCACCAGAAAACGGGCTTTCAGCGCAATATAATAACCACTCGTCAAAATCGAAGGCATGATGAAACCACATAGAATGGTCAATCGTTGCCATACGAATATTTTTATCTCTAGTAGACACCCCATGTGGGTGAAGTGCAGTCGATAATAAATGATAGTCAGAAGCGTATGCCAGCATCACTTGATTAAGGTTAATATTGCCAGATAATACTTCTTGTGCCTTCATCCATATGTAGCGTTTTGGCTGTTGCACTATCTCTTTAGCAGGGTCAACGTAGTCAACAGTGCGCATGTCGATGGGTTTGTGATAGCCAATGCTTTCACACATACGGCCAGGCTTATCTTGATTGTTACCAAACACTTTGATATCAGACGTTATATCTTCAGGTGGCGGTACATTAGGCATGTCAGCATACTGGTGTTCAAGACCTTTTTCAGGTGTTTGAAAGGACGCCGTCATGTAAAAAATATTTCTACCATTTTGAATGGCTTTTATCCTTCTGGTCGAAAAACTACGACCATCTCTAACGTTTTCCACATCAAATATTACCGGTTTATTTGCATCGCCAGGTAATAAAAAATAGCTATGGAATGAATGTGTAATACGACCTTCGGGCAACGTCAGTTGAGCTGCGGCTAAGGCTTGGCCTAATACCTGGCCTCCAAATAAGGCTCGGAATCCTAAATCCCAACTTTGACCACGAAACAAGCCTTCTTCAATTTTATCTAAGGTTAATAACTCTACTAATTTTACTTCTGACATAAGCTCTCTTATTTTTATTCATTCATCACACTATTTTAATTTACCTTAAGTGTGTTGATGAGGATCCTTTGGATAAAATTTATCAGGTAATTGACCTTGATGGGTAAAAAATCGCGTATCTTTAAACGGTAATTTCATAAAGCCTGATATTCCGAGCCCTTCAATCGTAGGGACAAGATCAATAACATCTTTTAATAAACTCTTAAACTCTAATTCCATGCTGTGATTTAGCAGCTTGTAATCGCTATGTATTTTAAGGTGAGTGGGTAATGATTCAAAAATGATACAGCCAGTATGGTGAATGCTATTTAATTGCCTGATCACAGCCATTAACTGTTTGGGCAGAGTTAATAATTCGTCTGGGTCATCACCATCTTCGAAATAAGAGTGCATTCGGCTGTCATGCTCGGTGAGTGACACTGCATTCAATTCGTAAGGTATTTGCATGCTTTTCTCAGGTATAAATGCACTGTTTTCATCATTTCGTTCAATATGCAACGTATCCCGAGCGTTGAACATGCAACACTTAAAAACACCATTTCGGTTGATCGCCCTGGCAAAATGTACAACATTATTTACCGACGATTCGAATGACGCTTGTAAACTTATGTCATATAAATTCAAACTTGAATCGATATATACCCCAGCATTTTCCCACCTTACCGCTAAGCCGCCCACAACCGGATACTTTCCTAAGCGACTAACCGCAGCTACAAATGCTTTTTCAGTATCGCCCATACCCTGCATGTAATTTTTATAATATCGTTCAAACTGGGCGTCGTCGATACATCTGAGTGCTTGTTCTGCTTGGTAGGCTTCAATACGTAAAAATGACTTGCGGGAACTGTAAACTACAGAATCAATTTCTTTGTTGTGGAGGCTGACACTGCTCGGTATTAATGCAACATGCGAATGCTGTATATTTTCATTCAACACCAAATTTTTCATAAATTGCATGTTATTAATGAAATAGTCTCCCCCCAGTTCACGCAGTTCTGGCGTGTCGCTCATCATAGCAGTTAAGGTTTTGGCTAGCTCCTGGGGTAACCCCAGGGAATTTGGACTAATAACTTTATGCCCAAAACGACTCGATTGACCTGATGCTAGTGCATATAAAGTACTAGCTAAGCCTTGTTCATCAAATCTTACGGAGGATAAACCACCATTAAGTTGCTCATCACCAATAAAATACACGTCACCTAAGCGCGCATTGGTTTGTTGCATGTCGCTAGACATCAAATCCATCACATTATGACCCACAAACTGTCCTTGATGGTCAATCTGGGCAAAAACAGACGAGCCCCAATCTATCAGTCCTACTTTTTTACTGGTTTCATCAAACACAATATTGGAAGGCTTAATATCACCATGCACAATAGGTTTATTTTGTCCCTGTTGTTGATGGCCTCGCAAATATAGCAATATATCAGCGAGTTGCACCGCTAGATTAATGATCAAATTGACCGAAAGTGGGCCATATTTCAGGGATATCTTCTCTAAGTCTTCTCCTTTTGCCCTGTCCATAACCAACACAGACTGTTTATTGATTTGCTGAAACTGAATGAGCCGCGGCACATAGGGATGATCGACCAAGCTCAACATGTAAGCTTCTTCTTCTAATCTATCTTGAACGTGTTGTGGTAAATTTATCCGAGAAAACTTAAACACTTGTTGTTGAATGTATACATTTTTTTCAGGACTGTTTTGTGTTGCTATATTTTTTGATACCGAGCCAGCAAAAGTACCACAGAAAACAAAGCCAAACGCGCCTTTGCCAATCAACTCAATGTCTTGATAACCTAACAACTGTAGTTGTTCGGTACATAACTTGAACCAATCTTTTAACTTTTTGGCATCCTTATGGGACAGCAAATAAATAGACTGCTCATCAGGAATATAAAAGTGTTTGATATTCGTGGGTGTCAACATAGCGATGCGACCTAATTATTCCTTGATGAGCCAATCAACAGAGTAAGACGCGCTATCACTTTGAGCCATTAATGGTGAAAGTTCTTGTAAACTCTCTTTAATTTTTTCATCTAACTTCCAAGGGGAATTAATGATGAGCATTCCAGAGCCATACATGCCTCCAGCCTCATTACCATTGGTTACGCATAACTCTATTTTAAGCAAGTTTTTAAAAGATTGCTGAGTGAAGCTTTCTATCATCGCTTCACTTTTACCTTTTTTACTGATACCACTCTCAAAGCTTACATTCGCCACTTTTCTATCACTTATTAACGGATACCAAATCACATAAATTGCTGAATTCCATTTTTTATAAGCCGTTGCGACAGTATCAACGACTTGTTGATACTCACTTGCGATTTCATAAGATGGGTCAATAAGTACCATACCCCGCTGCATATCTGGTGGTGTTAATGCTAATAATCCCTCGTATCCATCTCTATGATGAATAGCAATATTTTTACTACCAATATTACTTTTTAAATTCTGAATTTCTTGATTATGCCACTCCATCAAGATCAATTTATCCTGAGGACGTAACATAGATTTAGCGATTTCTGGTGAGCCTGGATATTGATTAAATTCTTTATAAGCATTCACTAAAGACAAATAATTATTAATCGCTTCGTTTTGAAATGAATGCCCTGAAAGACGTTCAATACCTTGCTTAAATTCATTCGTTTTAAGTGACTCTTCTGAATTTAACTGATACACCCCACCACCACTATGGGTATCAAAATAACAAAAACCTTTGTCTTTACTTTTAAGTTTATCGATGACCAACATCTGACAAATGTGTTTTAGAACATCACCATGATTACCCGCATGAAAACTATGACGATAACTTAACAAGATTAGATTCCTTAATGTAACGTATTTATATGAATATTCTCGTTAATCTTAAAGCAAAAATAAACCCGCTGTTAGCGGGTTTGAAAATTATATAACTATCTAGTCATTGCTAACATTGTAATTGGGTTTTCTAAGTAAGATTTCCACACATTATTAAACTTTACCATAGTGGCACCATCAATAACTCTATGATCACCTGACCAACTTACATGCATGATGTTGACTGCTTTGACAATGTCATTTTCATCAAATCTAGGTAGCCTTTGAATTTTACCCAGAGCCACAATAGCTGATTCAGGCGCATTAATTACTGGAGTGGCGACTGTTCCACCGAGCACACCTATATTTGAAATACTGATAGTGCCGCCTTTTAAGTCTGTATTTTTTAACTTTCCTTCACGGGCAAAACTGATTAACTCATTAACCTTTTGGGCTATTTCAAACAAAGAAAGATGCTGAACAGCTTTAATATTTGGCACAACTAAACCTATCTTAGAGTCTACTGCTATACCAATATTGTGATCGTCAAAATAAGTAATTTCTGTACAGTTGTCATTGACTTGACTGTTAATAATAGGAAATTGTTGAAGAGCTAAAGACATCGCTTTAATAAAGAATGGCATAAAACTTAGTTTCACACCTTCTTTCACAAATGCCTCTTTTAACTGAGACCTAGCATCAATCAATTTATCCAGTTGTATTTCTTCACTGACACTAAAATGTGGCACAGTAAAAACTGAATGCATCATATGTTTTGCCATCGCCGCTTGTATGCCGCGAATAGGCTCTACACGTTTACCGCCTGAAGTTATTGGCGTTATTGGCGTTACCGTGACAGGTTGGACATCTGGTGTCGAAGTACCGATAAGGTCGTCCTTTAAAACACGACCTTTATCACCACTGCCAGCGATCTGCGATAAATCTACTTCTAATTCTCTTGCTAACCGTCTAACAGCGGGGCT
>JBNMPD010000002.1:0-48460 GCA_051276225.1 Flavobacteriales bacterium | reverse complement strand
GCGGCTCCTCCACCTAAGACAATGATCCGTTTAATTTCTGACGACAAGTGCATCTACCTTTGTAAACCTACTAAAAAATTAACTGCGTGTTATTAATACCCAAGTCACCTAACGATATGTTTTTCATACGTGTTTTATGAGCTTTTTCATAAGTGACTTGGATATTAATAAAAAAGGGGGTAGCCCCCCTTTTTTATTAAACGAACAATTTAATCAATGATTAAAATGAACCTCTTACACCAACAGCATAACGCGAACCCGATCTAACTTGCTCAGTGAAATGAGTAGGTATGGCTCCGAATTTTTCAACATATTCGTCAGTAATGTTAATACCTTCAAATATAACGGTGAAATGTTCATTAATATCATAACTAGCACTTACATCCCATTGGCCGTAAGTCCCTACATTCTCTGGTTGTCCCGTGTCTCCATTTGCAATAGTTTGCAAAAAAGCTTCACGGTTATTGAAAGCAATACGCGCTTGGAAAGCATCTTTTTCATAGAAGCCTATTACGTTTTGAGAGTTGCCCAAACCTTCCAAAGTTGTACCATCACTAGCACTGTTGACTACAGTGGCATTCATTTGAAAACCAAAACCGCTTTCCAAAGTGTGAGTCCAAGCCAATTCTAATCCATCTACTTGAGCAGTTTCACCGTTACGTGGGCGAGTAACACTAAACTCATAACTACCACTGGCTAAAGAAAACTCTTCTGGAGAAGGCGCTTGAGTAATAAAACCTTCTACTTCTTTACTGAATAAACCGATGGATACGGCGCTGGCATCATCGTAATACCACTCGTAAGACACATCCCAGTTAGTTGACAAGAACGGCGTCAAATTTGGGTTACCACCACTGGCTAGTAATAAATCAGGTCTAGTTGAACCGATGTTAGTCACAGGACGCATACTTGCCATAGTAGGACGTGTAAGGGTTTCAGAATAACCAAAGCGTAATAACATATCCTCTTCCACTTCAAGCTTTACGTTCACGCTAGGCAATAAGTTAGTGTATGAATTACTAATAGAAATGGGCACAGATTGGCGTTGTCCATCTGCATCTTCTAGATATATTTGATCTAGAATTGTGCCATCTAGCGGATTTTGTTGAATATCCAATAATGTCGCTTGGTTACCTGAGGCAGTAGTTTTAGTTTCACTGTATCTAAAACCAACGTTGACTGTCCAAGGCATGTCGCCTAAATCTCCCTGAAACACAAAATCTGCATAAGCTGACAATATTTCTTCATCAATCTCAAAGCTAGTACCTAGCTCAACAGGTGTATAACCATTTAAAGATGCAAAAGCAGCAATATTTGTCGCTGGATCTTCACCTCTGTTAATGGATTGAGCAGTGATAGCTGCGTCTGACTCTAAAAATGACAAATAGTTATCTACGTCGTATCCAAAGAAAGAACTAGGAATACCGTCAAACCAACCATTAGGTGTAATTAACTGCCCTAATTCATCTGGTGCATCTAAACCATAACCACAATAAAAACAATTAGGTAAGCTTGGTGATTGAAATACTTTTGCTGACTTAGTTCTATCTTGGGTATAAAGACCAAACTTTAATTGGGTGAAAGTATTGCTATCAGGTGTGTATGTAAAGTCTGCACGCATTTCAGTAATTTCATCTTCACGTTCATCGCCACCACGCTCTACGTAGTGGGCGCGTAATTTACTGGCATCAGATTCAGTAAATGGACCATCTATGCCATCTGAAGAGAATGCTGGAAGAGCACCACCACCCGTGAAGTCATAAGTATACCCGTTCGCATAACCCATAACTGTAAAGACGCGGCTTTGATCGCCACTTAAATCTACAGCAGATGAGTTAGATATATCGATATTGACGTTAAACTGTTCGCTTAACTCCCAATCTGCATTAAAACCAAAACCTTTAATTTCCACGTTACGATCTAGACCTTGTTGAACAAAGTCCGTTGCTCCGGAGCCCCCGCCATTGGGATCATTAAATGCATTATGTGACCAATAATTAACAGTTTCAGTGGCTGCATCAACCTCAAAATCGCGGAAGTTGCCTGGAGTAAACCAGTTAGCATAGTTATTAACTTGAGACTCAACTTCAAACTTCGAATACAAACCATCAAACGTCAATGTGATATCTTCAGTAGGCGCGTATTGAACCACTAAGGTTCCACTAGTTCTAGTCCGGTCTTCTGAGTTAGAAGTCAAATCAAGATTACGCGGCACCCATACATTAAATGCTTCTTTGCCCGCTCCTGATGTTGCATCAAAGTCATTTGTGGCAATCCGGTCTACTCGGTAATAACCGCGAGTATCAGCTTGGTTGATTTGAGCTTGACGCTCTTGAACAGACAGAGATAACAACACACCCAACGTGCCGTCATTAAAAGTGTTGCTCACTAAACCTGAGAAGGCTGGGTCAGTTTCTTCAGATAAACTATCATATGTACCTTTGACACTGCCGACAGCCGTAAAACCGTCGATATCAAAAGGCTTAGCCGTTTTTAAGTTGATATACGAACCGATACCACCGTCTTGGTTAGCTGCATTAGATGTTTTATAAACATCTGCACCTGCAATTAATTCAGACGCGAGGGTATCAAAACTAAATTCTCTTCCAGCTCGCTCTGACGCCATTTGACGACCGTCAACTGTGACTAAGTTAAACTGTGGTCCAAAACCACGGACAGAAATTAGCTGACCTTCACCGCCACTTCGATCTATCGACACGCCAGTAATACGCTGGAGTGATTCGGCTACGTTTTGATCGGGAAATTTACCTATATCTTCCGCTGCAATTCCGTCTGAAACAATAAGCGCTTCTTTTTTATCGGAGAATGAGCGTTTAAGGCTACTTATCAGACCACGTACTTCGATGACTTCTATATTGTCATCTGCCGTCCCTTCTTGAGCGAAAGCCGAAGACATACTCAGACTAGCAGCAGGTATAATTAAAGCAGCTTTAACTGCCGTCCAAAGATAATTTTTTTTCATGTGATGTGTCCTGTTTTTGTCTAGTTAATTAGTTCGTTAATTATTATTTTGAGGATGTGATAACATTTTGATTTCGTTGACCTTATTATTTTTATAATCATCTCATTTTATCCAATGAAACTAGGCAAAAAAATAGGCCTAACCGCAACAATTCATCAACATCTTTACAACATAACAAATTTGCACTGTGCACTTTTGTTAAGAGTTAAGGTTAAAACTTTACAGTGAAATTTCTATTCGCAACTAACGATAGCTTTACAAGGCCCTACTCTATCTATGTTAGTAACATGCTAACCTAAACTTATATAAGATAGAAGAATACTTTTTTTAAATGATTTATGACTATTCATATTTTATTAGTAATTAATTATTCGGCTCAAAAAAATTAACATTTGTAGTGTTTTACGTTTTTATTCAAAACCAAAGAAAAATTGGCAAGTTTAAATGACAAAAGATATGGTTCGCACAAATACCGGCCCCAATTTTTTGAGGCCAGCTTTCTAAGTGACATCGATAAGGTTTAAGACTTAGGTATGACAATTTCTCTAAATAACTATATTTCACTTACTGGGCGCAACAGCAGCTTGATAATTGACTGTAATAATGACGCACCACAGATTATGTACTGGCGTGAAAGACTCTGTGCACAAAGCACAGGGCAAATGATGAGTACATTACGCTTAAGGCAAGAAGCGCCTGCTTCGCCCATGAAGGAAATACGCCGCTCTTTAACACCCACAACTGGCCAAGGTTATACTGGGCATCCAGGTCTGAGTTTGCATGGGGAAACAGATCAGTGGTCGGTGTTAACTGAAATATCAAAGATTGAATGTATTGCGCCTAATCACTATAAAATCACCAACATAGATACCAGCCGTAACCTACAAGTTATCCATACCCTTAATATGGACGCAGATACCGATGTGCTGGCGATTTCAACAGAGTTGACGAATAACAGCGATAGCGCTATTCATGTTGATTGGTGCGCGGCGGCTACCTTCCCTATCCCAAGTTATTTTAAACACATCATTGGATTTGAAGGACATTGGGCGGGAGAATTTCAAGAGCATCATCTAGAGCAAAACTTTGGTTCGTACGTGCGGGAAAACCGCCGCGGTAGAACATCCCACGATAGTTTTCCTGGGCTCATCATGCGCACCAAAGCCACAGACCAACTAAAAGGTGAAGCCTATGGCTTTCACTTAGGCTGGAGTGGTAACCACAAAATTATTGCAGAAAAAATGGGCGATGGACGTGCTTATGTACAAATGGGTGAATTATTATTACCTGGAGAAATGATTTTACAACAAGGTCAAACCTACAACTCCCCTACCCTTTATGCCAGTTATACCAATCAAGGCTTATCTGCTCTTTCTCAGCAATACCACCAATATGTGCGTAAACATTTAATCAGGCCGTCAGTCAAAAACAAACCTCGCCCAGTACATTACAACACATGGGAAGGCATTTACTTTACCCATGATGTCAATACGTTAAAAGACTTAGCCACCCGTGCCAGCTCATTAGGGGCAGAACGTTTTGTATTAGATGATGGCTGGTTTATCGGCCGTGATGATGACACCGCAGGTCTAGGTGATTGGTACGTAGACAAAAAATATTATCCGCAAGGCTTAACGCCCCTAATTGACCATGTAAAATCTGAGGGCTTAGAGTTTGGCCTTTGGTTTGAACCCGAAATGGTGAATCCAGATAGTAACTTGTTTCGCGCTCATCCAGACTGGGTATTAGGCACACCACCCAATCCTCAATTAGGGTTTCGCAATCAATTAGTGTTAGATTTAAGTCGCCAAGACGTATTTGATTACCTATTTGAACGTATTGATAGTTTGTTGACTGAATACGACATTTCATACATTAAATGGGATATGAACCGAGATCTCAATCACCCAGGTGACGCAAATGGCAAACCTGCGGTTCACAATCAAACCCGTGCCTTTTATCAGTTGCTAGCCAAATTAAAATCTGCTCACCCGAGGGTTGAGATTGAAAGCTGTGCATCTGGCGGCGGTCGGGCAGATTATGGCGTGTTAGCTCACACAGATCGAATTTGGACATCTGACTCAAACGATGCGTTAGAAAGACTAAAAATCCAGAAAGGCTTTTCCTACTTTTTTCCTGCTGAGTTGATGGGCACCCATGTCGGACCTAGAAACTGTCATATCACCCATAGAAATATCAATATGGCGATGCGAGCATCAGTAACGTTGTTTGGTCATATGGGCATGGAAATGGACTTACGCGAATTAACCGACGAAGAATCTCTCGAGTTAAAAGCGATGGTCGAACTGTATAAAAAACACCGACAACTGGTGCATTCTGGTGATTTATTTCGACTCGAATTACCAGAATATATGCATGGACTAGGCATAGTGGCAAAAGATAAATCTGAAGCGCTGTTTTCTTACAGCCTGATTGCCTGTAGTTCGGCATCGTTACCAGACCAATTCCATTTTGCTGGGCTAGAAAAACAAGCGCTATATCAATTGGATATTATCTGGCCAATCAAGTCAGGTGAGTACTGGCCTAAAGCGTCAGTATTCAATTTCAAAACACATCTACCCGACGTAGATGGTAAACACTTTACAGGTGAAGTTTTGATGCAACTTGGTATGCAGTTACCCTTATTAACACCACAAAGCAGCTTGATCTTTCATTTATCTAAGGTTAGCTAGTACAACTTTGCTGTGATCAGAGAGCCTGTCATCTTTCGGGCTCTTTTACTTTATCTCATCAACCTATAGACTGAGTCATTAAGCTATAGATTGACGCGGGGGGAAACTCTGCTCAACAAAATCCTTAGAAAATAACCACTCAACCTATATAAATAGACGTGAAGTAATAAAATTAAATATCGGGAAGCTATTATCGTGAATAAAATACTTAAACTCGGCTCTTTATTTGCCATCAGTACGTTATATGTTGGTGCAATTAGTACTGTTTCGGCCATAACCGTCAGTGATAAAGCCAACAAGATGGCTCAAGAAAACATCATTATTGACTCTCACATAGACGTACCTTACCGCCTCGAAAAAAAATGGGTAGATGTGACTAAATCCACAGCAGATGGAGATTTTGATTATCCTCGCGCTAAACAAGGTGGACTTAATGCACCTTTTATGTCGATTTATATTCCCGCTAGTTTAGACAATTCGGCTAATTCGATCAAATTAGCAGACAAACTGATTGATTACGTTGAAGCGATTGTAGGTCGTGCACCCGACAAATTTGCGATTGCCACCAGCACCGCTGATGTCGAACAACAATTTACTCAAGGTTTAATTTCATTGCCACTGGGCATGGAAAACGGATCCCCTATACAAGGTGATTTAGCTAACCTGCAACATTTTTATGAACGGGGCATTCGTTACATCACACTGGCTCACTCTCAAGCGAATCATATTTCTGATTCATCCTATGATCTGCGTCGTAAATGGAAAGGCCTTAGTCCATTTGGTAAAAAATTAGTACAAGAGATGAATAAGGTCGGAGTATTGATTGATATTTCCCATGTATCTGATGCTGCTTTTTATCAAACCATTGAATTAACACAAACACCTGTCATTGCGTCACACTCATCATTACGTGCTTTTACACCCGGTTTTGAGCGCAACATGGACGATAAAATGATCAAAGCGCTAGGTGAAAATGGTGGTGTTATTCAAATTAACTTTGGCTCAACTTTTGTTACCAAACGCGCCAATGCATGGAGCAATAAACGCAGTGCTGGACAGAAGGTTGTAGAAGAAAAATTTGGTAAAGACAGCGATGAATATAAACACTTTCGTGATCAATTTGCTGAAAAAAACCCATTACCTTATGCCACCTTAGACAGTGTGTTAGATCATATTGACCATGTAGTAAAACTAATTGGTATTGATCATGTAGGCATCGGATCTGATTATGATGGTGTCGGTGATTCTTTGCCTACGGATCTAAAAGATGTTTCAACTTATCCTAACTTGATCCAAGGTTTGTTAAATCGCGGATACAGTGATGCGCATATAATTCAAATCCTTAGCGGCAACTTTATGCGAGTATGGAAAATAAACGAAGAATACGCTGCAAAGAACTAAGCAGCCGCTTTACTGTACATTCCTAAGATATGCCTTAGCTCACACTCCATAAAATGTTGGTTTGTGAGTTAAGGCAAACACCCAATTTACCTTACATTGAGTGCTTCAAACCAAGGTTAGAATTGACTACAAGCATCAAAGAAGTCAATGCTCACTAAAGATCCAACTTATGTGTAAACCCCTATCTTGAATGAATGGTAGAAAATGGGAGTCAAAAATTAACCATAAATGGAAAACATTCTGATTAATATTCGTTCCAATGTTGAGGATTAATGTCGACTTATCCTATCAAGTCAATAATTCTTAGCGTTTTCATGAGGTAAGTATTGAAGCAGGCTCTGTAAGAACTAATTTTCCTTCTTTGACAATACGGTGCTGAATCAATGAAATGAAGGATTAACCGCAAATCACCATAAATGTTCGTTAAAGAGTAGGTTTTTAAAACCAAATGAAAGACGAAAATCAATAAATTGGAATTTTTATACATACTGAAGACAAAGCGAACATTCGAATTAAAAATTATATTAATGAATTTTGTTACTAAAGTGCATCGTCGGGAGCTTCATATCTATTCAAGTTTGTGCCTTTTCAGATATCCCATTCGATTTAAATCATATTTTCACTCTCTTAGCGGACGAGCGGATGGTTAGACATTCCTAATAAAAAGGGTTTATTACCAGTTACGTTGAGTCAATATTTTCTCAATATAAACTTGTTATATAGAGCAGGGGTAGTTTTTATACTCTGTTTGACTATCAATTGAGTATTTCTATTATTTTCGGCTATTCTTATTTAATGTTAATTTAATGTTAAGTTAATGTTAAGTTGAATTAACAGCACGAGCTGCATTCTATGCCTGTTTATCGCTAAGAAAGCGGCGATTATAATGAATTAGTGAGATGCCAAAATGATAAAAATAATATGTTATGCAGCTTTATTTAGCTTTTCTATAGCACTAGTCAGTTGTGGTGGAAGCAATGATAATGATAATGATGATAATTCTAATGCCGATACAACCGGTCCAGTTATTACAATTACAGGCGATGCAAGCGAAAGCGTTAATCAAGATGAAGTTTATTTGGACCCTGGCGCAACAGCGTCAGATGCCGTTGATGGCGATGTTACTACCACCGCCAGTGGTACAGTAGATACCTCTACTGTAGGGTCGTATACTCTGACGTATATCGCAACGGACAGTTCTGGTAACGAAAGTTCAGCAACAAGAACAGTGACCGTATTAGACGTTTCTGCACCAGTGATAACCGTTTCCGGAGCAAACCCTGACAGCGTTGCTCAAAATGTAACTTATACAGATCCAAGTGCCACGGCATCAGATGCGGTGGATGGTACCACTACGATTGCAACCACAGGTACTGTGGATACAAGTACCCTAGGTAGTTATGTGCTTACCTATACCGCAACAGATGCAGCGGGAAACGAAAGTACTGCAACACGCAATGTAACTGTAACGCCCATCAACTTATCGGGAACAGCTGCTGCTGGTGCAGCAATTATTGGCAACGTTACGGTTAAAGGTGCCCTTGGCAATACCAGATCAGAGCTTATTGAAGCTGATGGCAGCTACGATATTGATGTAAGTGGTTTAACGGCGCCATACCGATTGCGCGCAGAGGGCACAGTAGGTGGTAAATCTTATAAATTACATTCTTATGCCGAAGCCTCAGATCTAGGCGACACAGTTAATATCACACCATTTACGGATTTGATTATTGCTAATACGGCACAACAAATTGCAGAAAGCTTTTTTGATTCTGATACAACGACAATCTTGGATCCAGATGAAATTGAAGCTCAAGAGACTGCATTACAGGGGAAACTGCAGAGTGTACTCAGCGCATTGGGACTCGATACAGCTATTAGCCTGTTAAACACATCGTTCAAAGCGGATCACTCTGGGCTGGATGCTGCATTGGATATCATTCAGATAGAAAACACTTCTGACGGCATCGTCACTATTACCAACTTACTCGATAACTCTACGATAACCGACGACATCACAGATACCGAAGACAACAGCGATGTGTTAATCGTAGACCCTGAAACGGTTATCGAAGCAGTGGCTGATATCCAAACAATAGCCAATATATTTGTGAACTTATCTTTGGCCTTTTCTGGTGGGCTTCCGGCTCAATCTACAATAACAAATTTATTCGCGGAAGCATTTCTTGAAGGCGATAATACTAAAGGGGAGTTTTTAACTGACATCACTACAGATCCGACGTTAATCAACTTTAATTTTAGAAGTGTCTCTGTTAGTGAACTTGATCCTATACAAGGCACGGCAACGGTTAAATTTAATGTGGTAGTTGATGATGTAGTTGAAACTGAAACTGAAACGTGGTTTGTGAGCATAGATCAAATTTTAGGTTGGCAATTGTTGGGTGATCAACAAATAGTTAATATTCAAGATTTGTCATTTCATTGTAATGACTACGATGGTTTGGATTCTGAAACGGGTTCTTGTGGTATTAATGTAAGGGTCTGGGACGAAAACTTTGATAACAACGGTACCGGCGGCGCACCTATCGCTTCCGCGACAGTGAGTATTATTGACGGCAGTGATGGCGAAACGCTAAAAGATATAATTTATTTGGGTACTCCAGATTTTGAAGCGCCAGGTGACGTTCAGGTTTATAACGAAGGTACGGGTGCTTTTGAAGGTGACTACCGCGGTTTTGGTGCAAGTGTTGGCCAAATTGCCTCAGCAATTTTCGTGACAGGTGATATTGTTCAATACGATTTGTACACTGAGGATCTAGATCTTACTAATAGCTCTTCACCCGTTGTGAGTGAAGGTAATGAGGTTGCTACATATACTACTATTATCGCTTTCCCCCCCTCACTTGTAGGCTTGTATCCTGTCGCAACTCCTGTGACTATTTCTGCGATAGAAGGCTTTACGCTTGGTGACAGCTTGGATGTATCTTGGGTGTTGGCTGAAGGTACAGTGAGTGATGAGGTATTGTTAGTGCTTAGCGATGGCAATGGAAACCGAATAGAATTATGGGATGAATCGTTCTCTGGTTCTACCACCACCACTACGTTTAGTACCTCTATGCTTGATGATGCATTGTTAGAATATACGGATTTTGACCCAACAACTAACGGTTATTCTGTAGTGGTACGTATTTATGCTACTGACGAAATAACCGAGCAAAATCACTCTACTGACAATGGCACCGACGTAAATGCTTCTACTGGCGGTGGCGGTGGAACAGATCCTACTTTAGTATGCGGCTACGAATCAGGTTGGGATGACAATACTGACGGTGGTTTAGGTGCACCTATTAATCCCAACAAATCCCAACAGTTTTGCCGATTTCGAAACGGTTCTGGCTGCTTGTGGTGGCGGTCTTCAACTTGGCTTTGCAGACATTGCCGGTAAGGCGTTTACAGATTTTGATGAGATGGTTTCATTTTTCGATACAGGTTCTGGAACTGAAGTAGACCCTGGAACCGGTGAATTCGTTGATCAAATTGATGATCTAGCGATAGCCTTTAGATGGTACATAGAAGACGCATCTAACCATAATTACTTAGTGATCTATAGTGATACAAGTATTGATTCTAATCTGCCTGTAGGGTTATCTTATCGCGAAACCATGGCCTTGATAAACGTTACTGGCACGATGGGCCAGGCTGGCAGTGAGTATTCTTTCCTGAAATATTCTGAGCAATCGAACTATGGTGATATGGTTCGTGATTCTGGAGCCGATGGTGAAATATGGAGTTCAAGCGACATATTGCAGTAGTCGTGATAATTTTTTAACAGCGAATTGCTTAAGCAGGAAGTTTAAATATTTCATAATATTATTGAATGATGAAAATCCTAATGCCCATAGAGGGCTTTAGGATTTTTTTATCGAGTATAGAGGATAAAATCTAGGATTATGAAAATACTGGTTTCACATAACTAAAAACAGTTTACTTACATGTCATCTTTTTCTTTACACCCATCCACAGACCTACCTCGTTTGCCTGAGGTGACATTTATCTCAACATGCACCACCTGATTTACCCCTAAACTAAAACCTAAGGGGCAAAGACCTTGAAATGTCTGCTTTGGAACTAAACCTCTTATTAGACTGGTTAAGGATCAACGGCGGCGGATCGCACAGTATTAGTCCGACAGTATAAATTTGATAAGGACAACTTTGCTGAAATCTTGCATAACAGTCAATTAAGGTAAATAGTCCTGATTGATATAAAGCCGAGAGATCTAAGCTGACAACTATTTAGTTAGCTAACAACCAGATAATAATCACAACCAACATAGCGCTAACACTTTGCCAAAATACCACAGGGTCACGTTCCAATAATGGCGCTTTCGCTTTGCTTAGGAACGCTTTGCTTGGTTGGCTTAAATCGTAGATAAACTCTGATAGTTCTTGATAACGTTTGTGTGGATTAGGATGCAACGCTTGTTTGAGTGTGTCATCCACCCATACCGGAATTTCGCGATCATCATGTAACGCGGTTTGATATTGCAGTTTATTTTGTGCCGATTTAGTTCTAGATCGAGATACTTCTGCCCCATAAGGCAATTTACCCGTTAACATTTGATAAGTAATCACAGCCAAAGAAAACAAGTCTGAACGTGGTGCACCCACTTCACCTAAAAAATACTCAGGTGCGGTGTATTGAGCAGTACCTAATATATTTTGATGCTCGATTGACTGAGTCATTTCCATTAAACCAGCCACTTTAGTTGAGCCAAAATCGATAATTTTGACCACACCTGATGTATCTATCATGATATTTTCGGGGCGAATGTCTTGGTGCAACATTTCTAATCGGTGAAACGCTTGTAAGCCTTTGGCAATTTGCCCGACCATTGTGCGTACACTTTGTAAACTCGGTTTTGGATTATCAATCATCCACTGAGTCAGCGTTTGCCCATCGATAAATTCAAAGGCAGTATACAAATAGTGTCGTTTGCGTGTTAGCTCACATGGTTTAAGCACATGGGCGCTGTTAATCCTTTTTGCAATCCACTCTTCCATCAAAAATCGTTCTAGATAAGCTGGGTCACCTTGCAAGTCAACAGAGGGGGTTTTAATGACAATAGGTAAACTGTATTGTGTCTCAATGTCTTCAGCTAAATACACATGACTGCGGCTAGTCCCATGTAAATTCCGTACAATTTTAAAGCCGTCAACGTTGTCTCGTACTTCCAAAATAGGCGGGAAAGGCAGCTCGGTGAGTTGTTGCACTCTTTCATTTATATCTTGGCTAGGCACTGAATCAATGCGCACAATTTGGGCAGTAAGGTTGTCAGCACTGCCCATTTTATAAGCGGTTTCTACTAACCGTTTGGCCGCATTATTAAAGTCAATTAGCGTATCACTTAAAGTCGATATCAGAAAATCACTGCTGACATGTTCATACACACCATCAGTGGCAAATATAAAGATATCACCTTTTTCAATCACCAAAGATTGATAGTCATAGTCTACATGAGGGTATATGCCCATTGCGCGACTGAGGTAGCTTTGTTCACTAGAAACCCAAGTGCGGTGATCATCGGTAAGCTGCGTTAATTCGCCTTTACGTAAACGGTAAATTCGGCTATCACCCAAATGGAATATGTATGCAGTGGTTGACTTGATAATCATTGCACTTAAAGTACATACATATCCTCTGTTTTTATCAAATCGATGTGCGCTTTTTTGACTTTGTGAGTGCAGCCAAGAATTACTGGCAGTGAGCACCTGACCAGCTGATTTTTTTACTGACCAGGTTTCAGACGTACAAAAATAATCATCCAGCAAACCTCTTACCGAGGCTTCACTGGCAATATGACTCACTTCGCTGCTGCTTATGCCATCGGCAATCGCAATCGCAATGCCTTTGGTAGATAACACCGGCTCTTTAGGAACCAACACGCCATGAAAGTCCTGATTAATGGCTTTTCGACCCTTGTCAGAATATTGTCCTACCGATATAGCTAAAACGTCAGACATACCCTGCTGTCCTTGTTAAAAATGAGCTGTCTTGTAATAACTAGTAACTTTTATAAGGTAAAAATTTACCTGTCATCGTTATTTTCACTCTGTCACCTTTAGGATCCTCTTTGCGGCTTAGGTCCATGTCAAAATCGATAGCGCTCATAATGCCGTCACCAAACTCTTCATTGATCAAAGCTTTGAACGTAGAGCCATAAACACTGATCAGTTCATAAAAACGGTAGATCAGAGGGTCAGTCGGCACGGTTGTTGGCAAAGACCCTTTGTAAGGGACTATTTGCAATTGTGCGATAGCGGCGACTGGTAAGTCTAGTAAATCGCCTACTGATTTGGCTTGTTCAGCGTTCAACGTCATTTGCCCTAAAAGAGCCGCAGTTGTCCATTCCTTACTTTGACCCACGGCCTGAGCAAGTTGTGGCCAAGTCAGGTTTTTAAGTTGCTTTTGTAGAATGATTAATTCTGTTACTTCATTGCGATTCATTACATAAGTCTCTTTACATCAATAATTAGAAAATAATACTTGCTGACAACAGGTAATAGGCTGTTGAACTAAACCTGAAACAGCAAATAACAAAGGCGAAATTAAGCGCTACGTTTTTTACTCTCACGCACATGAGTATAATAGATAGGTAAACCTACAAATAAGAAACCACCAGCCAAGTTACCCAATACCGTTGGAATTTCATTCCATAATAAGTAATCAGAGATAGCAAACTCCCCACCCATGATCATTGAGAATGGGAAAAGGAACATGTTGACAATCGAATGCTCGAATACCATGAAGAAGAACAGCATGATAGGCATCCACATTGCTGCCATTTTAGCCCCTGCAGAAGTAGAAATCATGGCCCCTACTACACCCATAGAAACCATCCAGTTACATAACATGCCGCGTATAAAGATAGTAAGCCAGCCCCCAATACCTTGCTCTTTATAACCCAGTGTTCTTGATTCACCAATGGTAGATACTTTTTCAGCAATGACACCACCATCAATCTGGTAACCGTAGGTAAGGATGAAGGAAGCAAAAAATGCTGTGGTGAGTGCACCACCGAAGTTTCCAACAAAAACCAAACCCCAGTTGCGAAACATACCCTTTACTGTACAGCCCGGTCTTTTGTCGATAACGGCAAGAGGCACCAAAGTAAACACACCGGTTAATAAGTCATACTTCATCAAATAAAGCATAATAAACCCAACTGGGAAAAGCACAGATCCAAGTATAGGACTGCCTGTTTTTACAATGACTGTGATGGCAAAAAATGCAGCCAACGCAAGAATAGCACCGGCCATAAATGCTCTAATTAACGTATCTTTAGTGGACATAAAAATTTTCTGTTCACCCGCGTCTACCATTTTGGTAGCGAACTCTTTTGGTTCTAAATAAGACATCGTTTCCTCTCTCATTTGGTTATTGTTACTAACATAATTAAGGTCATTAACGTTTTAAGAATCAAAAAAAAGGCGTCCATTAGCTCATCAGAATTTTCTAATAAGTTAATGGACGCCGTTATCCGTTGAATCTTTTATTGTTAGGTCATCGTTGACCTTGACTCAAATCTTTATTTTAAATATTTATTTCAAATATCTAAAATATTATCTGCAAACTTCAAGCCAATAAGCAATAACCCGTGTTTATTAGGATTGAATACATTATGGAGCATGGGAATATCCCAAGATAGAACAAACACGCACCCTAAAGGTGCGTGTAAACAAATTGTCGTCGATGGCACTCAAAATCAGAATAAGACTTTATTCCGATGGTTCGAGCTTATCTTGAGTCTTGTTTTCAAAATCGCTGGCATCATTGCGCTGGCGAAGTTGGCCTTCAGGCTGGCCCCAACTCCGATTAACCATTTTCCCGCGCTTTACAGCGTCTCTAGCATCAATTTTTTTAGCCCAGCGCAGTAAGTGTGTATATGACTCGACGTCTAAAAATTCAGCGGCTTCATATAACTTACCCAGCACCATAGCGCCGTACCACGACCAGATAGCTATATCAGCGATAGTGTATTTGTCACCACAGATATATTCTTTATCTGCTAACTGAATATTAAGCACATCAAGTTGGCGTTTCACTTCCATCGCATAACGATCAATTGGGTATTGATACTTTTCTGGTGCGTAAGCATAAAAATGTCCGAAGCCACCACCTAACATCGGCGCACTGCCCATTTGCCAAAATAACCATGACATGCACTCTGCCTTTTTCGCAGCATCACTGGGTAAAAAAGCATTAAATTTTTCTGCCAAATACAACAAAATCGCACCTGACTCAAATACACGAGTGGGTGGATTGGTGCTGTTGTCCATCAAAGCAGGAATCTTTGAATTGGGATTGATATCGACAAATCCACTACCAAACTGATCACCTTCCATAATATTAACGATGAAAGCATCGTACTCAGCCCCAGTAAAACCAGCCGCCAGTAGCTCTTCCAACATCACAGTGACTTTTACACCGTTGGGCGTCGCCAAAGAATGTAATTGCATAGGATGTTTGCCTTTTGGCAACACTTTATCGTGGGTGGCACCCGCAATAGGTCGATTGATATTGGCAAATTTTCCGCCACTACCGGCGTCCCAGGTCCATACTCTAGGGGGGACGTAAGTTGCATCTGTCATAGTAAGGTTTCCCGTTTAAATAAAGTGAGTAACTATTAATAAGAGTAATAAGAAGAGTTATCGTAAATCTACTATCAGTTATGGGGATAAAGCCTTAAACATAAACCGTTCAGAAAAAAACAGACTGTAAAAACGAAAAAGGGCTTCAAAAATTTGAAACCCTTTTTATAAAATATGACCAACTACTATCGTTAGTATTCCCACCAAGACTGTTGCCACCACTCTAAAAATTCTTCAAAGTCGATAGTACCGTCATTGTTCTTATCAATTAAACCAAAGCCTTCTTGAACATGACTCGCCTTGGTTTTAGGCGATAACACGGTTAACAACTCAATAAACTCTCTTAAGCCTATTGTGCCGCTGCCGTCAGCATCAAAGAAATCGAACTCTTTACGAGCTTCTGCAATTTTTTCTGGGGCTAATGCGTTTTCAGACATAGATTCTTCAATCATTTATTTTAATACATCAATACTAACGCTTATCACGAGCCAGTGTCTATATTCTATTAATAAAAGCGATCAAATGAGTGGTAGGTTTTTAAGTCATTCAACCGTTACTTTTACCCATAGCCGTTCGCTGCGCGCGTCGAGCGGCGGCCTTCTGTTGACGCCTTAACTTGATCGCTTTACGCGCTTCCAAACCAAGATGTTCCTCGTCACGCTCTATGGCTAAACTAACTTGTTTCTCGCGCTCTCTGAATCGTGAAAGTTGTTCTTCACTATGCTTACCGTGGCACTTAGGACAACTCACACCCGCTTCAAATACGTTGCTTTGTTTGTCTTCTTCAGTGATAGGTAAACGGCACGCATAACATTGGTCATAATGACTTTTCTCTAAATCGTGATTGACTGCCACACGGTTATCAAACACAAAACAGTCGCCTTGCCACAAGGTATCGTGTTTAGGTACTTCTTCTAAATATTTAAGAATGCCACCTTCAAGGTGATACACCTCATCAAAACCTTGTTCTTTTAAATATGCAGTGGATTTTTCACAGCGAATGCCTCCGGTACAAAACATCGCTACTTTTTTATTTTTGTTTGGGTCTAAGTTGTCCTTTACGAACTGCGGAAACTCACGAAACGAATCGGTGTTTGGGTTGAGCGCATTTTGAAAAGTACCGATTTCGATTTCGTAATCGTTGCGAGTGTCAATCAGCAACACATCAGGATCAGATATCAACTTATTCCAATCAGCAGGTTTAACGTAAGTACCCACTGTTCTTAAAGGATCGATTCCTTCTACACCCATAGTCACAATTTCTTTTTTGAGCTTTACCTTAGTGCGATGAAAAGGTTGGGTTTCGTCTAGGGACTCTTTAACTGAAATAGGGTTTAATCGCTCATCAGCATTTAGCCAAGCTAATAAAACATCAATGGTGTGGCGAGTACCAGAAACAGTGCCATTGATGCCTTCTTCTGCTAGAAGCAGTGTACCCCTGATGTTGTTCGACTCCATAAACTGTAATAAAGGTTCACGAAGTGCTTCGAAGTCCGACAGAGTGACAAATTTGTATAACGCGCAAACGACGTATTTTGATGATGCAGACATAATATTACCTTGCGAGTTGGGGCGTAATCCCAGAGCAAAAAATCGGAGAAAGATGTTAGCAGATTGATGGGTGTAGCGCCAACGTTGGCAATATAAACATTGCTAGAGATAAGCGTTGCTTGAGATTTTGAGTGAAGCTTTTGGCTTTTGGCTTTTGGCTTTTGGCTTTTGGCTTTTGGCTTTTGGCTTTTAAAGTATGCGCTGCGCTTTTTAACGTCCCACAAGGCGTCCGTATAACTTTTTCAAATAACATTTATTTTGTCTCTTCATTTTGTTTCACATGCTTCTTTTAAATGAAAAATACAGTCTTTAATAGGTAGCCCTTAAAAGTGCTACAACTACTATTTTGCATATTTACCTCTCCCACGCCAGTAAATCCGGACTGAAACAAGTGCAATTCAGTATATTTGACAATCGTGCTATCTTGGTCAGTAAATAATGCGTTCGGGTGTCTAGACAATTCCGACAAGCATAATCAACGGGAAAAGAATTATGGTGCCAAAACCAGCTTTATCGAAACTTCCGATTAAACTCGCGACGAGTGGCTTTTATCGCGGATTCAGTGTCGATGTAACTGTCGTAAGTAAAATTATTATTAGTGCGCTTGTTGTTTGGGCTATTTTTTGGCCTGTCAAAGCAGGTGAAGTTTTAGGTGATTGGAACACCCTCATTCTTGCAAATTTCGCAGCTTGGTATATCTGGGTTGTCGCCCTATTTATAATTGTGTGTATTGGCTTGGCAATTTGGCCAGCCGCGGGTCGACTTAATCTGGGGCAACCAGGCGAAAAACCCGAGTTTTCGAATTTTTCATGGTTCTCGATGATGTTCAGTGCCGGGATTGGCGTCGGCATGCTGACATGGGCAGTAGCCGAGCCCGTTACCCATTTCGCTAATAACCCAGAAGTGATTAAAGGACTCACCACAGGCAGTGCGGCAGACAATGTTCGCATGGCTTACAAATGGTCATTCTTACATTGGGGATTAAGCGCATGGGCATGTTATGCGATTGCGGGCCTGTCGATGGCGTTTTTTAGCTATCGCCGAGCGTTGCCATTAACCATTCGCTCATCGCTAACCCCGTTGTTTGGAAAATCACTGTCTGGCCCACTGGGACACTTTATCGATATTGTAGCGGTTGTAGCGACCATTTTGGGTGTGGCTCAGACACTTGGTTTTGGTGTCGAACAGTTCGTTTCAGGACTTACTCGAATAGGTATTAGCGGTCTGGTAAATGCCGAAGGCACTGCCACTACCTTTGGCATTATTGTCGCTTTGATAATCATTATGGGGGCATCAACGTTGTCGGCGCTGTCTGGGGTGGGTAAAGGCATCAAGTGGTTATCTAATATCAACATGTTCTTGTCAATTGTCCTACTTGGATTTTTTATTATCTTTGGCGCAACCTTTTTTGGTGGCTCTGCGATGTTCCTAGGTATTTGGGATTACCTCATTGCCCTGCCACAGATTAGCTTAAATGTCTGGACGACAGATGGTGTTGCAGGATCAGAGGCATTTTTACTGACACAGTGGCAAGGTTGGTGGCCGGTATTTTACTGGGCATGGTGGATTGCGTTTGCACCATTTGTAGGGTTATTCCTGGCGCGTATTTCGCGTGGACGGACAATCCGTGAATTTGTGCTTGGTGCGATGTTTGTGCCATCACTAATGTGTTTTGTTTGGTTCGCTTGGGCTGGGGGAACAGCCATAGATCTGGAACTCAATGGTGGCGCTAACGGTGTGATTTTTGATGCGGCCAATGGTGATAAGATTTTTGCCATGACAGAATTTATGCTTGCACCAATCAGTGAATGGTTAGCATGGAGTATGGCACTGCTGATTGTTACCCTGTTAATGACGTTCCTTATCACATCGGCTGATTCAGCGGTGTTAATCGTTAACACTATCAACGCAGGTGGCGACGAAGGCCCGAAGGCTCGTCCACACATACTCTTCTGGGGTGCAGCTCTGGGTCTTGTGGTGGCAGGCCTATTGATTTCAGGTGGTACATCAGCCATTAAAATGGCGATGGTCATTGGCGCGCTGCCGTTTTCGATTGTATTAGTCTTGATGAGTTTTTCACTGGTCATGGCGATTTACTACGACGGCCGTCGCGAGGCCGCTGGCGTTCAAATTACATTTGCCAGCAAAAAAACCACGCCTATTGAATAGTCTTAGTTACAAAAATCAGTCAAAAAGTTCCAAAGACATCCATTGTAAATATGAATCTGAATCTGAATGTTTGGTTTAATTACAATGGGTGCTCTGGTAATTGCTGATAATTAGAAGTTTACTCGTTGGACTAACCTATATCGCTTTAACTTTTCTATTACTCAAACAGTTAGTTCTTTTAAATACAAAGTAATGTGTATTTAAAAGGTATCGCTATTTTGAAGCTATCGCCATGAAGATTAATATGAGGATTAATACTTGCGGTTTTTTATAACACGGAGTGAAATTCAGCTAATGTTGTTTACGTCTTTATGTAAAAACCTTTACGGATGTTTCTGCTAACGACCAAAATCAAAGAGTAACAAAGTGTTCAATCACCACTTAAAATTCTGCTTCAAGCTTAAATGTCATAACCTGTTTACTAACAGGATGTTTGATTTTTAAACTTTGCGCTTGCAAGTGTAAACGGTTAGCAAGTGTTCCATATAAATCGTCACCGACTATGGGCATATTCAACCCCTGAGCATGAGCGCAATGCACTCTTAGTTGATGAGTACGTCCGGTATGTGGTGTTAATAGTACTTTTGTTTGATTTCTTGCAGGGTAACGTTCCAATACTTGCCAGAGTGTTTTGGCTTGTTTGCCATCTTGGTTGCATACAATTTGTTTAGGTCTGTCATATAAGTCCCCTCTTAAAGGTAAATGTATCTCGCCATTATCTTGTAATGGCAAGCCCTCGACTAAAGCCACATATTGTTTGTGAACTTCTCGATGAATGAATTGTTTTTGCAGATATTTATTAGCCTGTGGATTAAGTGCTATCACCATCAAACCTGAGGTGGACATATCGAGTCGATGAACAATAATTGGCCCAGTAGCGTCAGGAAATTGCTGTTTTATTCGCAGGTATACAGAATCAGAGACTTCTTTTCCGGGTACGGATAAAAATTCAGAGGGTTTGTTTACAATTAATATGTATTGGTCTTGATAAATAATATCGAGGCTTTTACCTTGCGCATAATTATAAAGAAATGGGTTTTCATCCAACGGCATACCTACCAACATATGTTTTAAAATAGGCTGACATTTACCTGTACAGGCAGGGTAATACTGTTGATGTTTTTTGACTTCTGATTTGGGCGAGGCTCCCCACCAAAACTCAGCCATCGCCAGCGGCGTTAGGTGTTGTTGAAACGCATAGTGTAATAACTTGGGCGCAGCACATTCCCCTGCCCCTGCTGGAGGAGTTTTAAGCGCAGTATCTGCAAATATATCCACTAAACTTTTAGGTACAAGTTCTTTATTTAAAAATTGGTATTGTGAAAATATTCTATGTTGTAAATCGGCTGAAAGTATTTTTCGTTGTAACTTTAACTCTGCTATGGGTTCAATTAACTCATCCACTTTGACTTGTAGTTGCTCAACTGATTGTTGCGACTGATTATTTAACGCTTTTAATCGCCATTTATCATAAACACTTTGTTGCGCTAGCTCTGTTAGCCCTTTATCTGCAATACTGCTGTTTATGTCACTCTGCAGAGTTTGGCGCTGTATTTTACGGGCTTTACGGTTCTCTACTAATTCGCCCCTTAGCACTAATAACTGCTGACTATGTAATGCCTTTAGTGTGATTAACGCTTGTTTTAAGACAAATAATTTTGGCGTATCTTGTAACTCTGTTATTTTTTTATTGAGTGTATTAATAGCCACTTTCTCAGACAAAAAGAAACTGTCCTCAGTCAGTAAATCAAATACTGGAGGCACAAAACCATGAATATGGTTTTGCTCGGCTAACTTACCCGAAAAAGCAGATATAAAACCTAACTCTCCAGCCGCATTCTTAACCAGTAACACCCCAAACATTTTACCAATAATATTATTGGGATCATCTAGCAAACCAAAGTTATGTTGCCACTGAGTTTGAGTCTCAAGGTGCTGTTGCAATTGTTGTGCAGCCAACATACACAAAGGGTGTGGTTGATAATAAAAAGGGAAAGTAAAACGCTCAGGCAAGTGATACTTTTCAATAGACGAACTAAAACGAGTAAAACACGACTCTTTGATTTCCACACCTCTTGATTCTGACATTCCAAGCATAGACACATAATGCTAAACGTTATTCAACACTGCGCAGATGACATCATCGCAGCGCATCCTTATCAACTAATTGGAGTCGTAAAAAAATTATATAATGACAATATCAGTGACATATTAACTTAGCCATGATTGTATACTCAAACAAAATTACAGGTAAATTCAGGACAGTCTATGCACTCAATACCGATTGAGAAAACCTCGTTAGGTTTTTTCCCTACCCCTGTAGTTGAATTATCAAGGTTAAGTCAATGTCTTGGTGGCCCCAAGATATTCATGAAAAGAGACGACCTGACAGGCTTGGCTTTGGGTGGAAATAAAACAAGAAAGCTCGAATACATACTGGCTGATGCCTTAAAACAAGGCTGCGATACCATTATTACTGCTGGTGCTGCTCAGTCTAACCATTGCCGTCAAACTGCTGCAGCCGCTGCGATGCTAAATTTAGAATGTCATTTGTTACTTGGTGGAGAGGCGCCACTTAAAGCTCAAGGAAATTTATTATTAGATCAGATATTTGCTAGTCACATACATTGGACTGGCTCTAATAGGAAAGGGGAGGATATACCCCGTATATTTGAACAACTCAAAGCTGAGGGTAGAAAGCCCTATTTAGTGCCTTACGGAGGTTCTAATGAATTAGGAGCCATCTCATTTATTGATGCTGTAGCAGAGTTAGAACAACAACAAAAAGGGCGTGAATTTTCACATGTGGTATTTGCTTCAAGCTCTGGTGGTACCCACGCAGGCTTAATTTTAGGTAAACAAATTTACAATAAAACCTTCGAATTAGTGGGCATTAATATAGACAAAGATACCGATGTTGAGCTGCCATTTGAGCAACGTATCATACAGTTGGTTAACACCACTGCAAAAACCATAAAGCTTGATTATACCTTTTCACAAGACCAACTCATTTTAAATTCAGATTATGTGGGTGATGGTTATGGCATTGTTGGACCACAAGAAAATGAAGCCATTGCGTTAACAGCTAAATTTGAAGGCATATTATTAGATCCTGTTTATACAGGAAGAGCCATGAGTGGGCTTATTCATCTAATTCGTTCAGGCAAAATAACAAAAAATGACGAAGTGCTTTTTTGGCATACCGGTGGAGCGCCTTCTTTGTTTGCCTACGCAGATGATTTAGATTTTTCTCAACCTAATAACACGCTCTAAAATGACTCTAATACTTATTAAAGAAGCCAAATAGGCATGCAAAAACTCCGTTAAACTATTGTCACTCTAGTCCTTTGCTATAACATTACATTTTTTGTTTTGGTTAATAAGTTTAAAGGTAAGTTTTGATGCAAGAAAAGTCTACGGGCCGTTTTTTGGGGTTAACACCCATACTATTATTTATGCTGTTGGTGATTGGCAGTGGAGTGTTGACACAAAACTTTTCGACCATGCCTATCTTGGTTGCTTTTGCAATATCGGCGGGGTTTGCGTTATTGCTCAATGACACAAAAAAAAGTTTATCTATTGCTGAAAAGATCGATATTTTTTGTCGTGGTGGTGGTGATAAAACCATTATTTTATTGGCGATCATTTTTTTACTGGCGGGGGCTTTCTACGCGGTCACAATCGACATTGGGGCGCGTGATGCCACAGTCAATTGGGCTCTCAATTATGTACCAACCGCCTACTTATTACCGAGCTTATTTATAATAACTAGTTTTATTGCCTTCGCTATGGGCACATCAATGGGTACAATTACCGCTATCACACCTATAGGCATCGGCCTAGCTGAAAGCCTCGGTGTGCCTGTCCCTCTTGCGGTGGGTATAATTATTGGTGGTGCCATGTTTGGTGATAACTTATCTTTTATTTCTGACACCACCATTGCCGCCACACGTACCCAAGGTGTGCAGTTGAGAGACAAATTCAAAGCTAACTTAATCATTGTTTTGCCCGCAGCATTATTAACTGCTGCATTACTTATATTTGTGGATATTGACGGTAGTGCTGTAATTGCATCTAAAAATTACGATGTTTGGCTAATATTGCCTTATTTTTTGATTATTGGCTGCGCATTATTCGGTGTTAACGTGATAAGTGTGTTGGGTGTAGGTATTGGCAGTGCTTGTGCGGTAGGTTTAACAAAAGGGTTGTTTACCTTGCCTTCTATGCTGCTAAGCATACAAAAAGGCATGGGGTGGATGCAAGATATGGTCGCCATTGCGTTAATGATCGGTGGCATAGTGGCTTTAATGAAAGCTTATGGTGGCATCCAGTGGTTAGTGAGCCAAATCACCACGCGTGTTTCTAGCAAAAAAGGCGCTGAATATGGTACCGCAGCATTAGTCAGTACATTAGATATAGCCACAGCAAACAATACCATTGCCATTGTATCGACGGGTCCTATCGCCAAAGACTTAGGTGAAAAATATGGTTTAGATCCGAGGCGTACAGCAAGCTTACTAGATATTTTTTCTTGTGGGTTTCAAGGTTTAGTGCCCTATGGTGGCCAACTCTTAGCCGCGGCTAGTCTGGCTGGTTTATCACCTTTAGCATTGACCCCTTACTGCTGGTATCCGATGTTGATTTTAGTCTTTGGTGTCATCGCCATCGCCACCGGCCTACCAAAATTTAAAGACCAAGCAATAGACGACTTTAACTGATATCAGAAAAATCTACGCAGTAGCAAATACACACTAATTGATATTGTCGGGAACCTAAGCAGTACTAGGCTGAAGCTTTTGTAACAAATCATACAACCCAGTTTCATCTACATTAACCACTTTTTCTGTGGCTTGTCGAATACGTGTTTGGGTATTATGGCTACAGTTAGAAATAACGTTTGCATCAATCGTATCTATTTTATTGTATAAAGATAAGGGTTCAGGGTGCATGGCTAACCACAGGTGAGCAGAATGTAATTGTCCATTATTAATAAGTTGACTAGTCTGTTGACAGGTTTGCCAATATTGATCGTCCGCGCTTAAAGGATTGCCGCGATAATGATTGAGATTGTGATTAATATCAGTGGTCTGATTTAACTCTTTAGATTCTTTTAGGTATGGCCGTTTGGTGCAGTCTTGTTCAAGCATCGCGAGTATTAACGTAAATTTCGCTCCCTCACTCGCGGCACGGTTAATCGTGCCGTTTAATTCCTGGTCACTTGATAATAATGCTTCACCAATAGCATTGAAATCAGGTTGATTTGTATTGACCGAATCGAGCAAGATGACTACCGCTGAAAAATAAAAACATACTTAGTTATCGCACCAACAACCCAAGACTTTAGCCTCAAATGTTCTAATGATGGGGAAGTGATGTTTAGTCATCAACTTATATGCCCGTTTACTCATAAAAAACAGAACAAGCGCAAAAAATATTTAACCACAAAGAACACGGGGGATAGGAGGATAGGGGGTGACGAAAAATTAATGAATATAAAATAACGTAGATATTATTTGTCACACTTTAGGTTACCCCCAGAAAATTTGATGGGTATTGGGTATATTACCTGGGGCTATTATTGAGTAAAAAACACGTCTAATTGTTAGCCATCATTTATATTTTACCTAATCCCTTAGCTGTAGTGAGAAATGTTCTCACTTTTACCCAAACAGCTTAGGGATCAAAACAGGAGTCTTTTTCTTGTAAGCGTGATAGTCAGGGCTGTCTGCCCATCGTTTATCGGCCTGCGTTTCTTGCAAGGAAATACCACTAATTTTTGTTAATAATAAAATGACAAACAACGGCGAAATAAGTGTGACTAGTTGCCATTGATACAAAGCTGGGTAAGCAATAATTGCAACACCTATCCATAACAAAATTTCACCAAAATAATTGGGATGCCGAGAACGAGCCCACAACCCAGTTTGAATAAATTCTTTTTGTGTATTTCTTTGCTGTCTGAACACCCGTTTTTGGTTGTCTGCCACCGCTTCAATTGAAAATCCAATCAACCAAAGCACTAAACCTAAGGTTCCAATCCAGCCAAAATCAACTTTTTGACTAGACGTAATGGCTGCAATGGCTGCACCTGCAGTAATGAGTACCCATAAACCTTGTACTGTCCATGCGATAGAAAACCGCCAAAAATTTAATTTTATATCATCAAATCGGCTATCAGAACCTTGTTGACGCACTCTTAAAAATAAGAAACTGGCCAAACGTGTCGCCCAAATAGCAACTAGGCAGACCAAAATCACTGAACGTAAATCATGCTGTTCACTTTGAAAAAAAGCAAAGACAATGACTGCAAGGTAAGTAGCGCCGCCAGTTAAATCGTAAAAATGTTCTGTTTTGAATAGGTAAGCTGGGATCAAAGCAATCCACTGCGCAATAAATGCAATCAATGCGCAGCTGGCAAAAATAGTTAGCCCAGTCCCCAAACTGTCATTTAAAAACTGGCCACCGTCACTGCCTGCCCATACAGCGCCTATAGCAATAGCAAAAACTACGATATGAATAATGAGGGCACGAATAAAATGCATTAAGCTGAATATCCTTGATTTTTTTAGGGTTAAAAAGTAATTAATGATTTTATACCATTTCTTTGTAAAAAAAGTTCTTTTGAAGGATCTATTTTGTCAGTAAAGCTATAAAAATAAATTCGATATAACTTGTTTTATGCTGATAAAAATAATCAACATCTCAGTTAACCAAACCATTTTCTGTACTCAAATACTGAAATTAAGCGGAAGAAATAAATAATTCAACACACTATCAAACGTCAATACTGTTTTTACTAATGACATGTAGAGAGGAATAATCTCTCACACCTGATACTGTTCTGCATAATAATAAAACTATCGACATGAATGTAGGTTGTTCACAATGAATCTATATCTGTTTTTTCCTGAAACATTTAACGCCTAGGAAAAATAAATATGAAGGCTCCTAATTAAATTAATCAATTCTCTACTACTTTTTTAATTATTTGTGTGTGCCAATGCTTACAGGTTATTAACTGGAACCAGATGTCAAAAACTTATGGCAAAGAACATGATCATTAATAGCTTGGATAATCTTGAAACCAAAATTATTATTGTGTTTGGATGCGTGGGATACCTTTATATAAATAAATATATACGTAGCGTGGTGGCCTGATCAACTTTGATGATACTCAGCTTGGGTAGATAATTTCAATCCTCGTCAGTGAAATTAACCTATTCAAACTTGATCGATTTAAAAAGCATCTTCCCAACAGGGGGGTATACCAATCATTAGACTATCGTTATTTAATCGCTCATCAGGCCCAAACCTCTCTTACAAATACGTTTCTTTGATGTTCAATTTTGGGAAAGTATTATCGCTTTTAGTCGACATGCAACACCGGCAGGTAGGTAAACGTTTTTATTTGCTAATTCTAAGCGCATTCAAAGTACCACTTGCAGAATCGATAGTTGGCTTAATGATTGCAATTTCAGCCTTATGCCGACTGCTTACTGGGACAGGTAGAACAACTATTGTATGCTTAAATTACCTTGTGATTTCAATCCGCTTCACTGGGTTCGTAATAAAAATATGTGACTTTAAAAACGACTTAATTGATATCAGAAGTCTATTTATATAACTGAAGGACGACACCAAAGTAATTGCCTAAGTTATTTCTTTCTATCTATCCAGCTCTGGAGAAGAACACCATTATGAAAGTAAATTCAAATCAGGTTACAAATGTATCGGGGTGACTGAGCAAATGGAGGTTATAATATTTTATTGTAGATGCTCTCAATTTAAAGGATACGCATTTAGCCTTTTAAAATGGCTGTTTGTCACTTAGATAATGAGTAAGTATGTACTTTACTGTCATGCTATTAATTTCAAGAGCTTGTGTAAGTAATATTAAGCTTAGTGCTATTTTTAATTGAAAGCATATGTTTAATAGGTACCATACAACTCGTATTAAAATATCACGGTATACTTTTAATTCGTTGCCAAGCGTCTTCCATCTGCTGAAGATTAGCTACTTGCAAACTCAGACCTTGGCCCTTGATATCTTGCTCTACCAGCCTAAAACGTTTTTCGAATTTGTGATTGGCTTTAATTAATGCAGTTTCAGCGTTGACCGAAGTATGCCGGGCTAAGTTAACGACAGCAAATAATAAGTCACCAATTTCCTCTTCCACTGCCTGCAGATCAGGTTCTGAGACATTTACTTCAGCTAACACTTCTTCAATTTCTTCATGAATTTTATCAACAACAGGTGCTAGCTCGGTCCAATCAAACCCAACTTTGGAGCATTTTTTCTGTATTTTTTGTGCACGTAGTAAAGGTGTCATACCTTGAGGAATATTGGCCAAAGTACTGGTATCTAATGCTTGGTTTTTACTTGCTCGCTCTTGTGCTTTTATCTGGTCCCACTGATTGTTGAGCTCACCTTGTGTTTTATGGCGTTTCACATCAACCCCCTCACCCACATCAAACACATGGGGATGACGCCGAATCAACTTATCACTGATGGCCTGTGCAATATCTTCAAAATCAAAATCGCCCTGCTCTTTTCCAAGCTGCGAGTAAAACACAACTTGAAATAATAAGTCCCCCAACTCATCTTTGATATCATGCATATTGCCACTAAAAATAGCATCAGCGACTTCGTAGGTTTCTTCAATTGTGTGAGGCACTATGCTTTCAAAGTTTTGCTGCTGATCCCAAGGGCACCCAGTCTCTGGATCCCTTAATTGCTGCATAATCTCTAATAAACGTGTCAATTGGCCAACACTTTCATCGTTTTTGGACATATTACTTATCAACCTTTAATACCTCGGTAACGCCTTTAATAAGTTGTAACCGACTCATTGCTTTTGACAAACTGGAAAGGTCTTTAACTTCTAAGCTTAATTCTATTTTAGCTCTGTTTAATTTTGTATCACTGATGCTGTTTACTGCTAGTAAACTCACCTTTTCATTGGCAATAACCGTAGTGATATCGCGCAAAATACCCGCTCTATCATCGCTTAGAACGTGTAATTTGGTTTGAAACGCAGCTTGTAAATTACTGGCCCAATTAACATCAATTTGTCGTTCTGGGTGTTGTTCTAATAAATTATTCAGTTGTTCGCAGTCTTCTCTATGTACACTGACGCCTCGCCCTTGAGTGATGTAACCTAGAATCAATTCGCCCGGCAGAGGTTGGCAACAACCAGCGATTTGATTCAATAAGTTCCCGACTCCTTCTACCACAATACTGTCTTTTTTAAACTTGGCAGATTGTGGTTTTCTAGACCTTATTTTTAATTCGGGTGCAGGTGCATGCTTTTGCTGTAAAAAATGCACAACCTGCATAATACGTACATCACCACCGCCAATAGCAGCGTACAGGTCATCAAGGGTTTGCATATTAAATCGTGATATGGCGTCAATGGCCTCTTTTGACTCAATATTAAATTTACTCAATTCTCTATCGAGTAACTCTTTGCCAGCCTGTTGATTTTTACTTTTATCTTGTTTCTTAAAGTAAGTCTGAATCTTAGCACGAGCACGCGATGAGTAGACATAACCTAAGCCAGGATGCATCCAGTCTCGGCTTGGATTTGATCCCTTGCCGGTAAGGATTTCAATCTGATCGCCAGTTTGTAATTCATAGGTAAAGGGAACAATTCTGCCAGAAACTTTGGCTCCATTACATCTATGCCCCACATTACTATGAATGTAATAAGCAAAATCTAATGGCGTTGAACCAAGAGGTAAGTCAACCACATCACCTTTAGGCGTGAACACGTAAACGCGATCGTCAAATACCTGACTGCGTAACTCTTCAACTAAATCGCCACTGTCTGCTACTTCTTCTTGCCAAAGCAGGATCCTTCGTAGCCAGTTTATACGCTCTTCATAACCTGAACGACTTGATGTTGTTCCTTCCTTGTAACGCCAATGAGCGGCCACACCTAACTCCGCATCTTCATGCATTTGAGCCGTTCGAATTTGAATTTCGATGGTTTTGCTTTGTTTGCCAAAAGTCACCGTATGAATAGATTGATAACCATTGGCTTTTGGTGTCGCAATATAATCATCGAATTCGTTAGGAATATGTTTCCAACTGGCATGCACCACGCCTAAAGCGGCATAACAGTCTTGCAAACGATCTGCAATAATACGTACGGCTCGTATGTCGTAAAGTTGTTCAAAATCGAGATGCTTTTTTTGCATCTTTTTCCAGATGCTATAAATGTGTTTAGGCCGACCATAAACCTTCGCTTTGATATTTTGTGAATCGAGTACGTGTTGTAACTCTCCAACAAAATCTTCAATAAACTGCTGGCGATCAGAGCGGCGTTCGTCCAGTAATGTAGCAATTTTTTTGTAGGTGTTTGGATGTAAATACCGAAAAGAATGATCTTCCAATTCCCACTTTAATTGACCAATACCTAAACGATTTGCCAAAGGTGCGTAAATATTGGCACATTCACGAGCGACTAAAACCCGGGTTTCTTCATCTTCATGTTTGACTTTTTGTAAGGTACAAATACGTTCGGCAAGCTTAAGCACCACAGCTCGCACGTCTTCCACCATAGCCAACAACATGCGGCGCACATTATCAATCTGAGCTTCGTCGTTTTTCTTTTTACTGTTGGCACTTGTATGCAGAGATTTAATCGCATCCATACGTCTGACGCCTACAATTAACTTCTGTATGCCTGTGCCAAACTGCTCTGTGATTTGATCTTCGTCTAATTTATGCAATTCACAATAAGGATAGATAAGCGCTGCTTGCAGAGTCTCATCATCCATGTGTAATTCGTGCAGGATCTCCACCATTTCCTGCCCAATAAGCAGTATTTCTGGGGTATCGGATACGTCTCTGAGCTTTTGCTTACTAGCCTCAGGCAGGTTTAAACCTGCCAACCACTCGTCAAAGGGTGGGCGTTGATCTTCATGTACTGTACGAATTGAAACCATATAAATCTATCCTACTTCACCTTGACCTGACTAGGTTAGTAAAGCAATTATTGAGTGGTGTAACATGAGACAACTTCACCTTCTTAATACTTCTTTTAAATTGCTTTCATAATACGAGCCAACATTTACTGAATAAACCGCCTCGCTCAAGGGAAATAAAAGGCCTAAAGCGGATAAACTGTTGGCAGTTGCATCAAACTCGCCCTAATGGGCACCAAATTAGTGCATCTACGGCCAATACGTTTATACCCATTTACATTCAGCTGGACTCTAAAATAACAGTGGCCATAGCATAATGTTGTTCATCGGAAATAGAGATGAAACTGCGATTGATATCAAGCTTTTCACATATTTCAGCAAATTTACCTGAAAAAACAAGTGTAGGTTGTCCCGAAGATAAATTCACCACTTCCACATGTTGAAAGCTAACTCCGCTGCCAATGCCAGTGCCTAGAGCTTTTACCGCGGCTTCCTTGGCGGCAAAACGTTTAGCTAAAAATCGCTCAGGAAATGCGTGAGTACTAAACGTGATCATTTCTGTCGAGGTTAATACACGCTCTGCTAGACGTTGTGACTTATTTAATTGTCTGGCAATTCTGGATATTTCCACAACATCAGTACCTAGCCCAATAATTGCCACAGTGTTTAAGCTCGAGCTTCGTGCATCAATCGGCGCATATCTGTCACTGCCTGATGCAAGCCATCAAATGCTGCACGCGCAATGATTGCATGTCCAATATTGAGTTCATATAACTCGGGGATAGCTGCAATAGGTTTGACATTATGATAGTGCAAACCATGACCAGCATTAACCTTCAAACCCTTTGAATGAGCATATTGAATGCCCTCTATCAATGTAGCCAACTCTTTTTGTTGCTCTGCTTCGTTCTTTGCATCTGCGTATTGACCCGTGTGAATTTCAATAAAAGGCGCGTTAGCTTCAACAGCAGCGTCGATTTGTTTTTTATCAGCATCGATAAATAGTGACACCAAGATCCCTGCTGCTCCCAAACGAGCACAGGCAGTATTCATACGCGATTGATTGCCTGCTACATCTAGGCCACCTTCTGTGGTCAACTCTTCTCGTTTTTCAGGAACCAAGCAACAAAATTCTGGGGCTATTTTTTCTGCAATCAATAGCATTTCTTCGGTGACGGCCATCTCAAGATTCATGCGGGTTTGAATCGTTTGTTTGAGAACAAATACATCACGGTCAATAATATGCCGTCTGTCCTCACGCAAATGCACTGTAATCCCGTCAGCTCCAGCTCTTTCGGCGATTTCAGCAGCGTGAATAGGATCTGGATAAGATGTGCCGCGTGCATTGCGTAAGGTAGCGATGTGATCAATGTTCACACCAAGAAAAATTTCATTCATTTCACATTCCTATTATTGACTGGTTTGGCAGCCGTCCAAGTTTGTTGAAACAACTCCCGACTTTTAAGCGGTTTTTGGCCAAGTAGCGGCGAAAGTGCCATTCTGGTAATTCGTTTCGCACATTGCAAACTGTTTGCTGTCCAAATATTATTACTGACTTGTAGCAAGGCATCTCCACTGAATCTGTTAGTTCCTTGCGCTGAATTATCTATACGTCTAATTCCATTTTCTAGCACAAAACAATAATCAACATCAGCCTCGACAGGCTGACCATTTTCATATTCTTGAGTCAAATCAACACCGTATCCCATATCATCCAACAACAATAATTCAAACTGACGTAAACAAGGTTCAATGTCGCCGCCACTCGATAACCAATGCAGACTTTTTTGATAGGATAAAAATAACTCAGGATGAGGTACTTCTTTAGGCAATAACCGATTGAGTAACTCGTTCAAATACATGGCTGAGAATAATTGATGGCCAGCAAGTTGTAACATAGGACCAGCTGATTCTAATTGATTGAGGTTACGCAATTCATGTTTACCCGAAACGGATAAAAGTAATAGTTGAAATGATTGCAATAAACTTTTTTTGTCACCTTTATTGCCTCGTACACCTCTGGCAACAGCACTAATCTTACCTAGTTCAAGCGTAAATAAATCGGTTAAATAGCTGGTTTCTCGATATGAGCGTCGATGTAACAAAAATCCAGTAAATTGCTCAGGTACCAACAGAAAAACCTTATAAAGTGAGCCTAAGGCTAACTCACTTTTATCCGTACAACCTTCATGGCTTCAAATTCCATACCGGCGATTTCTTCTTTTATTGGGTAATAGGTTAAATTGACTCTTGCTCCAGTCAAATTTTTATATGTTTTTCTTCGTCGAAATTTAAAAGGCACTTCGGTACCCTTAACCAACAGAATATTCATAAACCAATCATCGTCTTTACGCTGAACATGAGAAAGCACAACCAATTCTTCAGAGTGAGTAAGGTTATCGTGTTTATCAAGTAATTTTTCTACATCGGATTTTTTTGCCATGACCACTATTTTAGTAAGCTAAAAGAAAACAAGTCTAACACTTATCTCAAATTACATAAATAATTATACCTATATCACCTCAAAATGCGTATTTAATAGCCACACATTCCAGCTTGGAGGGTGTGTGAGTCGTTTTAACACTACAATGCGATAACTCCCTCGACCATTAACTGTAGGCTAGTCCGCCCTCTGAATTCGTTAATGTCCAACTTATAGGCAAGATTGACGTGACTGCATTTTGAGTTAGGCCATTGAGCAAGATCTACGTTAAAAGCAATAGCATCAATTAACACGCCACTGTCGAGTTTAAGTGTCATCTTTAAGTGTTTGCTACCAACCAAGCGATGATCCATTAATTGGAATTCGCCATCAAAAAGTGGTTCTGGAAATCCTTGCCCCCAAGGTCCTGCTTCTTTCAAACATTGAGCAAAAGCTAACGTGAATTCTTCAGCCTGCAATTCACCATCAGAAATTAATTCACCTGCCAAAGGTTTACCTTTTAAATTTTCTTCCGCTATTTGGTGGAAAACTTGCTCAAAAGTAGGGAGGTTTTTTAATGGCATACTGAGTCCAGCTGCCATGGCATGACCACCAAACTTGGTAATGATATCGGGATAACGACTACTTATCTCTTCAAGTAAATCACGAATATGCAAACCTGGTATAGAGCGAGCGGAGCCTTTTAACGTGTCATCATCCTGATGAGCAAAAGCAATGGTGGGTCGATAATATTTATCTTTAATTCGCCCCGCTAAAATACCAATCACCCCTTGGTGGTAATCGGCGCGGTATAATACTAGTCCATAAGGTAATGTGCATGCATCAAGGTTTAGGCCTTCCAACGCTTTCACCGCTTCTTGCTGCATCGATCCTTCGATTTCGCGCCGCTCTCGATTTAAACTATCTAGTTGCACCGCTATTTGCCTAGCACGTGCGGGGTCATCTGTTATCAGACATTCGATACCCAACGACATATCATCTAAGCGCCCAGCAGCATTTAACCGTGGCCCAACGACAAAGCCCAAATCAGAGGCAACTAAGCGGCTTCTCTCTTTGCCAGCCACTTCGATTATCGCCTGAATGCCCGGCCGACATCTATCGCTACGGATACGTTGTAAACCTTGGTGCACCAAAATCCTATTATTTTCATCTAATGGCACCACATCGGCTACAGTGCCCAGCGCGACTATATCAAGAAAATCGGCTAAATTAGGTACCGGCAAACCTCGTTTTGCAAGCCAACCATTGGATTTCAACTGTGCTCGTAACGCCAACATTAAATAAAATGCGACACCCACACCCGCCAAGTTTTTAGATAAAAAACCACAACCTGGTTGGTTCGGATTCACAATTGCATCAGCGATAGGCAATGATTCAGCGGCTAAGTGATGGTCAGTAACAATAACGGTTATACCCAAAGATTTAGCTTTTTCAACACCAGCAAAACAAGCAATGCCATTGTCGACAGTCATGATTAGTTGTGAATCCTGCTGAGCCGCTACTTCGACTATCTCTGGGCTTAAGCCATAACCAAAATCGAAACGATTAGGCACTAAATAATCATGATTGGTTGAGCCCATCATACGCAACGACATCATACATAACGCAGTGCTTGTAGCGCCATCTGCATCAAAGTCGCCTACAATCATAATTTTTTTGTTGGTCGCTATAGCCTGGGCTAATAAACTAACCGCTTTATTCACACCTTGTAATTGATCGTAGTGTAAAAGTGCTTTTGCACTACGATCAAGTTGTGCAATGTCCTCTACACCTCTATCGGCATATATCTGTTTTAATCTTGGATGTAGAGGGTCAGGAAGGTGTTGGGTGTTTTTTTTTAGTCTGCGGCTGATTTGCACTTAAATATTTACCCGTTGCAAAAGTAAAACAAAAAGCCTGCATTAACACAGACTTAAGAACATGTTGATTGTAGTAATTATAGAATGGCTTTTAGCGCTTCTACAAGTTGCTTAGGCGGTTGATAACCCGGAATGACCGAACCATTGGGCATAATAATATTAGGCGTACCGTTTACCCCAATTCTCTGACCAAAGGCATATTGCTCTGCAACCTTGGTTTCACAATTTTCACTGGCTACTGTGCCACCCGCTTTGGCGTTATCCATCGCTTTTTGCTTATCATTAGCACACCAAATCGAAACCATATCGGTGTATGAACTACTATTTAATCCACCACGCGGAAAAGCAAGATAGCGCACTGTAATGCCCAAATCATTATATTGCGCCATTTCGTTATGCAACTTACGACAATAGCCACAACTAATATCGGTAAATATGTTAACCACATATTTTTCTTTCTCTGCTTTATATTCGATGACTGCATCTTTAAACTCTTCTAAGCCACCTAAACGCACACTTCCAAGCGCCTCTTCGGTAATATTGCGCATACCGTCTTCAATATTGTATATACGAGCTTGTAATAAATATTTGCCATCCTGACTGGTATAAAACAACCCTTTCTCTGTCATCACTTGCAACAAGCCAGCAACTGGCGCATCACCAATCGAGCTTATTTGCATACCTAGTGAAGCTTGCAGCTTAGCTTTCACTTGGCTGAAGTTAGTTGTTTCGCTCGCAGCAGATAGATTAAAACTAAGGGTTAGTATTAATCCACTAAAAACAGCGCTAGTTCTTTTCCATTTTTTCATAAGTTTCCCAAATAATAAGATTACTAATAAGACCCTAAATAAGGGAAATGATTGCAAATAAATAATAAAGCTAGTTTAGCTGAACCCGAGATGTAAACCAACGGCATTTAAGTGTGTACTACGAATGATAGGTTTATTAATCCCTAAAACTTTAACATTATCCCCTTGGATGATGCTCCGCAACAAGCTTTTGTAATCGCTCAGTCGCCACATGGGTATAAATTTGTGTTGAGGATAAATCACTGTGTCCCAATAGCATCTGTACAACTCTCAAATCAGCTCCATTATTGAGTAAGTGAGTGGCAAACGCATGTCGTAAAGTATGTGGGGATAAATCTGATTGAATATTGGCAATCTGACTGTAGATCTTAATACGATGCCAAAACGTTTGACGTGTCATGGCCACGCCACGTTTGCTGGGAAAAATAACGTCACTTTCGGATTTTAGTAACGCACCTCGTCCTTGTTTTAAGAAAATAGAAACCCAGTCAACGGCGTCCTCACCTAGCGGCACTAATCGCTCTTTATTGCCTTTGCCAATGACTCTGACCACGCCTTGCTGAAGGCTTAATTGGTCGAGCCGTAAACTAACTAATTCGGTTACACGCAAGCCTGTGGCGTACAACACTTCTAACATGGCTTTATCCCGAAGTTGAATAGGGTCATCGGTTTTAGGCGCATTTAACAATTCGATGACTTGTGACTCGGTCAACGTTTTTGGAAGATATTGAGGAAGCTTTGGATTTTGTAGCAAGCTTATAGGATCATCACTGCGTATTTTTTGCCGAAGCATATATTGGCACAAACTACGTAAACTGCTTAAAAAGCGTGATGTGCTGCGCCCAGATAACCCGCTGTCATATCGCGTGGCTAGATACTGATTTAATACATCTTTTTTGAAATCAACTAATTGCACTAGACTATCTGGCTCACTTTGTTGTGCAAGAAAAAGTGCAAACTTGGTTAAATCAGATCGGTAAGCGCTAAGAGTATTTTCACTTAACCCCTTTTCTAGCCACATGGCTTCTATAAAGTTTTCTAGTTGACTGGAATCAACATTATTTAGTGGCATAAAGGTCAATGTTCATTAGCATAAGAGCTTAGTTTACGCGAATAATAAGGGGGCTAAGTCTATGCATCGCTGTCTTCACCACATTGCCAACAAAGTTCAAAACTAGCGCCATTTTGTTCATGGCAATGCTTACAAACCCAGGGAGATAAGTTGTCAGCTTGATTTTCAAAGCTTGTTATAAATTGTTGGGCTTTGGGCAACCACTCAGGATCACTGATCCAGACTTCAGGCAACACATCCATAGGTGATAACTCACCCATAGCACCTATGGCAAATTCATTCTTCACAAAACAAGGAATACCTCTTTCATCAAGGAGTTGTTTAATTTGAAACACCATAAAACGATCGTGATGACTGTAAACTTTCTGCAAGACGGTCCTTAAAAAGGTAATTAGTTCATATCGATAGAGACATTAGATAATGAACCAAGTTGGTTGCCTTCGGTAGAGTCTAACTTAATCATCAAACGTAAATCATTAGGTGAGTCAGCGTGATGGATAGCATGCTCTAAAGTTATTTTTCCTGCTTTGTAAAGATCGTACAGGGCCATGTCAAAACTTTGCATGCCCATTTCCTTGCCTTTTTTCATCGCTTCTTTCAAGCCACCAATTTCGTTACGCTGAATTAGGCCGCAAACCAACGGTGAGTTAAGTAATATTTCGATAGCTGCCACTCGGCCTTTTCCATCTAATGTAGGCACTAATTGCTGAGCAACAATAGCGCGCATATTCATACTTAAATCAAAACGTAACTTTTCATGTTGATCCGTTGGTGCCAAATGCATAATTCGCTCAATCGCTTGGTTAGCATTATTCGCGTGCAATGTAGCCACACATAAATGCCCTGTATCAGCAAAAGCCATGGCATATTCCATGGTTTCCATCGAACGTATTTCACCAATCATAATCACATCAGGCGCTTGGCGTAATGAACTTTTTAATGCGTCATCAAAAGACTTAGTATCGATACCTACTTCTCGCTGAGTCACTACACAATTGGCATGTTCATGCACAAATTCTATAGGGTCTTCGATAGTTAAAATATGCCCTTTAGAATGTTGATTTCTATGTCCTATTAATGCGGCTAATGAGGTTGATTTACCTGTGCCTGTAGCACCCACAAATAATAACAAGCCACGTTTAGACATAATTACATCTTTTAACACTTCAGGTAAACCTAGCTCTGACACTTGTGGAATTTGTGTGACTATTAGCCTAACGACCATGCCGGCCATATCTCGCTGCCAAAAGGCGCTGCAACGAAAACGCCCTATTTCATCTCGAGCGATAGCAAAGTTACATTCTTTGGTTTGCTCAAACTCATCCTTTTGTTTGTCGCTCATGGCATCATGTACTAAAGCTAGGGCCTCGTCTTCAGTTAAATTACTGCCTCCTAAGGAAGTCATTTGGCCGTTTACTTTTGCACTAACGGGGAAACCAACTGTGACAAATAAATCTGATGCGCCTAAACCTTGCATTTCTTCTAAATAAGGCATGAGTTCCATAATTAACTCCCAAAACTTGAAATCGGTTTTTTATCGATAGATTTTGCTGCCGCATCTTGAGCCGAAATCAGACCTTGCGCAACCAACCGCTGTAAACACTGATCCATGGTTTGCATGCCATGTGATTGGCCAGTTTGAATAACCGAATACATTTGTGGCACTTTATCTTCGCGGATCAGGTTTCGAATGGCGGGAATACCCAGCATAATCTCATGCGCCGCAATCCTTCCACCGCCGTTTTTCTTCAACAAGGTTTGTGAGATAACCGCACGTAAAGACTCAGACAACATTGAACGTATCATGGATTTTTCCGCCGCAGGGAACACATCAATTAATCTATCAATTGTCTTAGGTGCCGAGTTGGTGTGTAATGTCCCAAACACCAGATGTCCTGTTTCAGCGGCTGATATAGCTAAGCGAATCGTTTCTAGGTCACGTAATTCACCCACCAAAATAATATCGGGGTCTTCGCGTAATGCTGAGCGCAGCGCATTCTTAAAGCTGTGAGTATCCCGATGCACTTCACGCTGATTAAGCAAACAAAGTTTGTTTTCATGCACAAATTCGATAGGATCTTCAATGGTTAATATATGCTCACGTTTAGTGGAGTTAATATGATCAATCATGGCCGCTAAAGTGGTACTTTTACCCGAACCCGTAGCCCCGGTCACAAGTATAATGCCAGCCGGTTGATTGATAATATTCTTAAATATCTGAGGCGCACCTAAGTCATCTAAGCTTAGGATTTTATTAGGGATTGTTCTTAATACCGCTGCCGCGCCGCGGCTTTGTACAAAAGCATTGACCCTAAAGCGTGACAAGTCTTTTACTTCAAAGGAAAAGTCAGTTTCAAGATTTTCTTCATATTCTTTACGTTGCTTATCGTTCATGATTTCAAAAATTAAAGCATGCACTTCTTTATGATTCAGAGCAGGTACATTCAGTTTTCGCATTTCGCCGTCGACACGTATGATCGGCGGTAAACCTGCAGAAAGGTGTAAATCAGAAGCTTTATTTTTAACACTAAAGGCCAAAAGTTCGGTAATATCCAATCAATATTCTCCGGGTAACATGTTGCAATATGGAAACCATAGCAGAACGACTCAAAAGCGTACAAATAACTGTCGAGCAATCTACCTTAGGTGCACATCGTCCTTTAAATGCGGTAAAATTGCTAGCAGTGAGTAAGACCAAACCGGTATCTGATATTGTTCAAGCGTATGAAGCTGGACAACGTCTATTCGGTGAGAACTACGTACAAGAGGGCGTAGAAAAAATACAAATGTTGCGATCGCATGATAATATTGAATGGCATTTCATCGGGCCATTGCAATCAAATAAGACACGTTTGGTAGCTGAAAATTTTGATTGGGTGCAAGCCATTGACAGACTCAAAATAGCCCAAAGGCTGAATGATCAAGTCACACCAAACAAAATATTAAATGTATGTATTCAGGTGAACATTGATGATGATGACAACAAAGCAGGTATAGGTGCGAGCGAACTAAATGACTTTGCCAAGGCCATTGTCGAGCTACCTAATCTTAGATTACGTGGGCTGATGACGGTTCCTAAAGCTAATCAATCTCAGGCCCAACAAACTACCAGCTTTGCCCATATGGCGATGTTGTTTGAAGATCTTAAGAAGCACTACTCATCCGTTGATACATTATCAATGGGCATGTCGGGAGATATGCAATGTGCCATTAATAATGGTAGTACTATGGTCAGATTAGGAACAGCCATTTTTGGCTCGCGTAATTAATAAAAATCAACAGAAAAGCAACAAAAGGATAACCATGCAACACAGAAAAATAGCTTTTATTGGCGCAGGTAATATGACAAGAAGCATTATCAGTGGCTTGGTAAATAATGCTTACCCAGCAAATTTGATAACCGCAAGTAATCCGTCAATAGGAAAACTGTCCGCTCTACAAACTGATTTTGCTATTAATGTTACCCAAGATAATAAACAAGCAGTGGATGTATCAGATGTCATCGTGCTGGCAGTAAAACCGCAACTTATGCAGCAGGTATGTGCCAAGCTCGCGCAGCAGGACCTAAACGGCAAACTTTTTGTATCTATTGCAGCCGGCATCCCCACTACTAGGCTTCAGCAAATGCTTGGCGGATCGTTTCCTGTTATTCGAACTATGCCCAATACACCTAGCACTTTAGGCAAGGGCATGACGGGTCTGTTTGCAGATATCACTATCGACAAGATTGATAAACAATATGCCGCTGACTTAATGAGCCAAGTGGGTGAAATCGCATGGGTCGAAAAAGAGTCGATGATTGATGGAGTGATTGCAGCAGCGGGTAGCAGCCCAGCTTACTTTTATTTATTCTTAGAAGCGATGCAAAAAGAAGCAGAACTACAGGGATTTGACCATGCAACCGCTCGATTAATGGTTCAACAAGCGATGTTAGGTGCGGCTGAAATGGTTTGTCACAACCCACACCTTGAAATAAGCGAGCTACGCACCCAAGTCACTTCTAAAGGCGGAACAACTGCCAAGGCCATAGAATCGTTTCAACAACAAGGTATAGAGCAAGTAGTCGCCAACGCTATGCAAGCGGCGATTAAACGCGCTGAACAAATGGCACAGCAGTTTTAAGTAGTCATTTTAACTGCTTGTTTTAACGGCTTATTTTAAATGCCTATTTATGACACCTTAGACAGACACCGAGGAAACCCAGAGTATGAGTTCAGTTCAGTTTTTAATTGATTTTGTTTTTAACCTTTATCTAATGGTGGTGCTATTACGCTTGTGGTTACAATTTGCCAGAGCCGATTTTTACAACCCATTTAGTCAATTTATAGTGAAAGCCACGCAACCCATAGTGGCACCTTTACGCAGAGTATTGCCATCCATTGGTCGCTTAGATACTGCAACCTTAGTGTTAGCATTATTGGTAGCTGGATTAAAAGTATTCACGCTTAACATGGTGTTGGGGGGTACCGACCTGAATATTATATCTTTAGTTGTGGTGTCATTGGTTATTGTCATTAAAGAAATTCTAACCCTGGTCATGTATGTGCTTATTCTGCGTGCCATCATGAGCTGGATAAGTCAGGGAAGAAGCCCTATGGAATTAGTATTAGGCCAACTAACTGAACCAATGCTGTCACCAATTCGTAAAAGGTTACCTGACATGGGCGGACTAGACTTATCGGTAATGGTAGTGATTGTTCTGATACTGTTTATTCAAAAACTATTAGGTGATTTGTTTGGCATTTTCTAATTTAAAAGTTGTTTACCACTATTTACTAAGTCTTTCGTTAGCCCTAGGGCTAATGTTCTCTTATCCAGCTAACGCAGAACAAAAGCGAGAGCTGGGTAATTGGGACGTACACTATATCGCTTTAAATACTACGTTTTTAACACCTGAAGTGGCTAAGCAGTACGGTATAGTGCGGAGTAAATTTAATGCGTTGATTAATATTTCAGTGTTAGACAGGCAAGACAAGTCTGCGCAGTCTGTAATTTTAACTGGCGAGGCCAAAAACTTACTCGGCGTGGTCAAAAAGTTAAATTTCAAGCAAATAACAGAAGGTAAATCAATTTACTATTTGGCCTTATTACCTTTTAGTGATCTTGAGCAATATCGTATAACAGTCAATATTAATGATGGTCTGGAGCAGAAAAACCTTAAATTCCAACATAAATTTTACGCTGATTAATCTAGTTTTAATTTATGTATCATAATAGTGATTAAGGGTAAGCATTATATACTTTTGTCTTATTGCAGTTAAATTACTGGTAGATTAAAATTCATTCACATAGAAAGTGTTTAAGCGAATTCTAGATATATGGTTGCCACTAACTTTCCTGCTAAATCTTTAATCGATATCAGCCGCAGACAAGCTCTGAAGTCGATTAGTCAAGCAGTAGTCGGTGTGACAGCCATAACCCAAGCACCTTATGTTTTTGCCAAACAACGCACTCAACTTAGAGTGTTAGGCACTCACGTTACCCTGCAAGAGAAACTCCGCCAAAAAGCCATGGAAGACCTAGGTATCGACTTGATATTCGAGCCTCGTGGTAGCGCAGCAGTATTACAAAAAGCATCAATGAACCCGCAATCTTTTGATCTTTATGAACAATGGTCAAACAGTATCAGAACGCTTTGGGCAAGTGGTTCAATCCAGCCAATTGACAAAAAAAGACTGCGATATTGGGATGAGATAAATCCATTATCTAAAACTGGAAAAATTAGCCCAGAAGCTAGGTTAGGTGCTGGAGATGCACCCTACAAAATTTTGCATATTCAACCCGATGGTAAATTAGGCACCGAACACACTGAACAAATCAGTTTTTTGCCTTATGTACACAATGTTGATTCATTTGGTTACAACACCGATATTATTAAGCAAGGAGAGGCGTATAAAACTGAAAGTTGGGGCTGGCTACTCGATCCCAAATATTCAGGCAAAGTTGGGATTGTTAATTCACCTACCATTGGTTTGTTTGACTTGGCTCTGGCCACCCAATCAAAAGGTTTAGCAACATTTAAAGATATCGGTAACTTAACCAAAATGGACTTAGATGCCTTATTTAAAGTACTTAACGATTTTAAACGTCAGAATCATTTTAGTGGCTTCTGGAATTCGGTACCTGAGTCGGTAGACTTTATGCGCTCAGGTCGGGTTGTAATAGAAAGCATGTTTTCACCCGCGGTATCGGCTTTAAATGGGCAAAACATTCCAGTTACATTTGCTGCGCCAAAAGAAGGTTATCGAGGTTGGCATGGTGTAATGTGCCTGTCTTCGGCATCCCAAGGCAGAAGTAAAGACGCGGCATACGATTATATGAATTGGTGGTTATCTGGCTGGCCAGGTGCATTTATAGCAAGACAGGGCTATTATATTTCTAATCCCGAACGTTCTCGTTCAGATTTAAGTCCCGCAGAGTGGGATTACTGGTATCAAGGCAAAAAAGCCACACAGGCACTTAAAGGAACAGATGATAATATTTCAGTGCAACAAGGTGACATTCGCACTGGAGGTAGTTATACCCAACGTTTTAGCAATGTTGCGGTATGGAATACTGTTATGCCTACCTATGACTACAGCATACAAAAATGGTATGAGTTTATTAGTTCTTAAGAACAATAAGGAGATAAGGTGTTTAGGACAATAAAAGCTCAGATTTTACTCGTTTTAACCATTTTAGTACTGCTGTTATTATCTCAAGTTTTTTTGTCTAGAAATATGCAATCAACATTTGTTGATAGTCTTGATTTGACTCAGCAAGCGGTAATTAAAGTGGGTATTGTTCGTGAGCTTGAACGCGACGTTATCGATTTACAGCGCAACGTGCTTATTTATAAGGAATCTGCAAGCGAGTCCGCAATTAGTAGATTCGATTTATTGATGGATAAAAGCCGCAGTAATCTGGCACGTTTAGAAAAGTTTACCTCACAAGAAACAGAAAGTAATGTGTACTTAGACTATATTATCCGTATGCGCAACCATCTAAATGATTACAATGAGAATTTTAACAGCGTAGTGTTGGGCAGAACCAAAAGACAAACTCTTTACAATAGAGGATTACTTATTGAGCTGGAAACTTTGTTTAGTAATATCGCTATTAAGGAAAACGATGTTCACTCAGTTCAAAATTCGTTAGAAAAAGCCAAATACCATATTGCACGAGCAGAAAACTTACTGCTGCTTTACCTACAAACCCCAGAACAACAAATCGTGAGTCCATTTCAAGAACAACTGTCGTTGGCCAAAGTACAGATTAGCCAGCAACTCATGTTAAACAAAAGCTTTCAAACAGCTATTGATAGACTTAATAATGTAGAACAAGATTTTCTGCAACTTACTCAAATTACTAGGGGGTATTTATTCTTAGTCAATGTTGTTATGGCCGGTTCAGCAAACGAGTTTCTATTTTTGGCTAGAGAACTAAATAGACTGGTCACTGAGAAATTTATCAATACCAATATTGCCGTCAAAAAAACCCTTGAAAACACCCGTATTGGTAGCGATTCATTTTCGGTGGTGAGTATTATTTTAACCGCAGTTACGGCGCTCTTTTTGGCCTATAGAATAATGTTGCCTATCAACATTATCACTAATGTTTTTCAACGATTAGCTAAGGGAAAAAGTGTTAATAGCATTCCTGGCCTAAATCGCACAGATGAAATAGGTCTGTTAGCGCAAGCAGCAGATGTTTTTCATGAAAAAAATAAACAAACTACCGCTTTTCTTGGACAATCACGATTACTCAATGCCAGACAGGAAGCGTTAAACAACCAATTAATTATTTCAAAGCAAAAAGTTGAGCAAGCAACTGCCTCTAAAAGTATGTTTTTGGCCAATATGAGCCATGAAATTCGAACTCCAATGAACGGAATTATTGGTATGTTAGAAATTGTATTACGTTCAGAATTAAATCCATCTCAACGAGAACAGCTCACCAAAGCAGCTTACTCAGGTCAAATATTGATGAACCTAATTAATGATATTCTTGATTTCTCAAAAATTGAAGCAGGTAAATTAGATTTAGAAAGCATCGAGTTTTCGGTGGAATCATTATTCAACAATATTCTGGCTAACATCGCCAATCGTGCTCTAGAAAAAAATCTAGATGTGAAATTTAATGCCAATCCAAACATGCCTGCCCTATTGATTGGTGACCCATTAAGGATAGGCCAAATATTACTTAATCTGTGCAACAATGCCATCAAGTTTACTCGAAATGGGCAAGTCTGCATCAATATAGATTTTCAACTTCACAAAGGCACGCAATTACTGACCTTATATATTGAAGTTATCGACACCGGTATAGGTATGAGTTCAGAACAAGTAAGTAACGTGTTTGATTCATTTACTCAAGCTGATGGTTCCACCAGCAGAAACTTTGGCGGCAGCGGATTAGGACTATCCATCGTGACACAGTTAGTTGAAATGATGGATGGCAATGTGTCAGTGCAGTCTGAGGAAAATAAAGGAAGCACATTTAAAGTTGATATTATTTTAACTACGACAGATAAAAGCATGGAGATAATGACAGCGATCCCTGCACCTAACGGAAAATTATATTATTTTAGTGAGGGTCCAAAAGGATTATTAAATATTCAATATATCGAAAAAATCGGATTGAATTATCACCACTTACCTCTTAGCCGTTTATCTGCAACCTTAAAAGATATAACCAGTCATGATGCTGTATTACTGGATATCGAAAATCAGATGGTGTTCAGTACCCATTACCAATCTATTGACAAATTAGTCAGCCATTCCCTAAAAGTAAGCTTTATCACCAATTCGCAATCGAGTAACTTGCCAAATCAACTATCATCTATATGGGCAGTTGAATGTTTATCTCATCCCTTTACACCTCAGCAAGTTTCTAGTTTTTTACAACAATTGTTTATTAGCAAAGCTGAAGACTCATCACAGCATGTAATTTTAAAGCATGAACACCAAATGACTCACTATGAAGGCCATATATTGTTAGTTGAAGATAACAACATTAACCAAGTCGTAGCGGGCGAAATGCTCAAACTACTGGGCTTAACCTTTGATGTAGCCGAAGATGGTCAGCAAGCCATTACCAAAATAGTTAATTCACCGCAATACGACCTAGTATTGATGGATATTCAAATGCCGATTATGGATGGCTACAAAGCAACACGCACTATCCGACAACAAGGACATAACACGCTAATTATTTGTGGACTATCTGCTAACGCAATGAAGCAAGATTATAAAAAAGCCGAAGAAGCAGGTATGGACGACTACATCGTCAAACCCGTTAAACACAAAACATTAGAAGATTTAATTGCAAAATATCTACCTAAGAAAAATGAGCAGCAACAAAAACATCTCTAACGTTTTAACATTTTACATCTCAAAATATATTATTCGTGGTACTTAAATAATGGTGTAAGTTGCCACCACTTGTGTTCTTGATACCTATGATATTGTTGCTTATCGAGATGCACCCGCTGGTCTTAGAATTTGGTGCGGTGCCACCATCGAAAGCAATAACCTAGAAGCCTTAATGCCATGGATTGAATCGGCTTGTCACAGTGTAAAAATGCAGATCCTTTAAGTATCTATACCCGTGATCAATGAAAATGCTTGATTTTGTCTGATTTGAGGATCAGGCTTTACACATGATTGATATCTTCCTCACATTCGAAAAAAAACGGCGCTAGAAGCTCGTCTTACTCAAGCACGTGATGGAAGAGAGCGTGATCGTATTAAAGCCGTATTGTTGCGAAGTGAAGAGTGGCCCGTCGCTAAAATTGCACAGGCATTACGTAAGGGTGAAGCCAGCACTACACGACATATCGGTGATTACACCAAACGCCTTAATTTTAAGCCAGCGGGTGGTGGCTATGTTAGTCATTTAAACACCGAGCAAACCCAGAAATTGGTTGCAGATCTGTCAGATATCACTTACTTGCACACACAGAAAATATTGGCCTACATTCAAAATACATGAAAGATTACTTACTCAGTGTCTAGGTTAAATAAATGGCACCACCAAAATAAAAATTAACTGAATATCCACGTTAATTAGTTGCGAAGCAACGTAAATCCCTCAGTCGACAGCGCCCATGCTTTTATTTACCCTCGACTCAAAGCTCGCCAAGTATCAGGTGGATTTAGTGGGGCAGTTTGAAGGACGCACATTGAGTTTGTTAATCCAACCTGGTGTAACCCCTTAAAAGTTAGACAATCACACGTCCATGATGAGAGTCACCTAGTTACCGCGTAACAAACCTAACGTCCCGGGTGGCGTCCGCTTGTTAGGTTGTTCAGCTGGGCGAAGCCATGCTTCTAAAAAATCCAGTTAAACCCTGCCAAATTTACCTGATACTTGGATGAAGAGCATTGCCCTCGAGCGGTATTTTTTGCTTCCTTTTTGCTGTAGGCAAAAAGGAAGTCATACAGCATGGATGCTGTATGAAAAAGGCCATGGATGGCAATAAGCATCAGCGCATGTCTTTGAGATGAAACCGACCTTGTCTGATATAAACACTTCGGCTTAGCCAAACCCCAGACACAAAAAAACCGACATTAAATCGGTTCTTTGTTATCTGCAAAGTGGTACCAGTGAGCGGACTCGAACCGCTACTCCCGAAGAAACCAGATTTTGAATCTAGCGTGTCTACCAATTCCACCACACTGGCTTTGCAAATACTTGAATTTTGATTCAATCAACTTTCAAGAGGGAGGCATTATAGCCATAGAGTCTTTGCTTGCAAGGGTTTTGTTTAGTCTATACAACAGTTTGCCGACTTTTTAATCGACATACTGTTGTTAATGCTAATTTTCGACCTTAGTCAGAGAATTGCCTAATCATAGAGCCGAGGGTTTCTTTTGCGTCACCAAATATCATCCGCGTGTTAGGTTTAAAGAATAACGGATTATCTACACCGGCAAAACCTGATGCCATGCCGCGCTTTAATACGAACACGTTTTTAGCTAAATCCGCATTGATGACGGGCATACCATAAATAGGGCTGCCTTTCATTTCTCGCGCTGCGGGGTTCACCACGTCGTTAGCGCCAATCACCATGGCAACATCAAAATTATGAATACGTTTGTTGATTTCATCCATTTCAAATAGTTGCTCGTAAGAAACATCAGCTTCAGCCAATAACACGTTCATATGTCCTGGCATACGCCCTGCTACCGGATGAATTGCATAGGCCACTTCGGCCCCATTTTCTTCTAATAATTGCTGTAGTTCTTTCATAGCATGTTGTGCTTGAGCGACTGCCATGCCGTAGCCAGGTATAACAACAACAGATTGTGCTGCTTCTAAGACATAGTAAGCATCTTCTGCAGATAGAGGTTTTACCTCGCCTTCTATCACCATATCATTTTTTACCACAGCCTTGAAACCACTGAACAATACGTTACTTAGGGAACGGTTCATGGCCTTACACATGATCTTGGTTAAGATAATCCCACTTGCGCCAACTAAAGAGCCTGCCACTATCAGGATATTATTTTGAAGGGCAAAACCAGCGGCACAAGCTGCAAGACCTGAGTAACTATTAAGCAATGAAATGACTACTGGCATATCGGCGCCACCTATTGGCAACACCAACATAATGCCAAATAACAATGCTAAACCAATACTGGCGTATAAAACAGTCGTCACTTCTGGCGATAATTCCGGTTGAGCGACAAACATATAACCCGTGAAGACTATGGCAGCGACTAATAATAAATTGAATATTGCTTGCCCGCTAAACGTTATCGACCTACCTGTAATCCGCTCGCTGAGTTTTGCCCAAGCAATCAAACTGCCTGAGAAAGTCACGCCACCGATCAATAAGGCTAAGAAAGTGACGATCAAAACAAAATGAGAAAGTTGACTGTTTGCTTCTATGGTTGACCATGCAACACATAAACTGGCTAGGCCTCCAATACCATTTAACAAAGACACCAATTCAG
>JBNMPD010000001.1:0-76636 GCA_051276225.1 Flavobacteriales bacterium | reverse complement strand
ACTTCTTAGAAAAAGGGTGTTAATCAGGCAAGCAAGATGGCTTATATAACATTAAATTTCAAGTAACTTTGTAGTCAGCCTTTTGTGAACATTTTACTCAACTTCAAATAAAACTAACTGGTTCACCCCAAACTACCCTATCGAAAGATGAACAATCAGAGTATTACTGGCGAATATTTAGCAACCAGTTTGCAACACCTCACAATGATGTTGAGTAGGTATTGACTCGAAGTAATCAATACCTAACTTACAAACAAAACAATTGATTAGCTACACAGCAACAAAATGATGTAAAACGACAACTCTAGTGCCAAATAAGACTTATGAGAATCGTTTTAACCGGAGTAAAGAGATTCACTAAAAATTTGTGCTTTTAACTAAGAATTTGCAGCTTATTTGTGGCTTATTTTTGATAAAAAAATATAACTATATTTATCAGTTAGTTACATGTATGGCATATGTTTTGCTTTATGCATTAGCAAAAATGAGCTCATCTAATGCATCACGCACTAAGGACAACTATGACACTTTCTAAATTAACCACAGCGGCACTACTCACTGTATTAACCTTAAACACATCAGGCTGTATCATTCATGTTGGCGGTCAAGATAATCATGACAACAAAAAAAGTGACTACAGTAGCGTATTGGGTAATGTCGATGTTTCGGAAAACAAACAAGTCGGTGACCTTTCTTCAGTCAACGGTGACATCACTATTCAAGATAATGTTAGCGCTCGTGATGTTAAGGCTGTAAATGGCAATATCGAAATAGGTAATAATGTTCAGGTACATGATTTATCAACCGTCAACGGAAACATCCAAGCACAAACCTACTTATCAGTGAAACGTGACGTTAGCTCGGTTAATGGCAACATTACCCTTGGCGTTGACTCGATGGTGGGTAAAGATATTACAACGGTTAATGGAGACATTTCCTTGACCCAAACCTTTGTAAGTGATGACATCAATACCAAAAATGGCAGTATCATCCTTGCCGAAGGTTCAGTTGTTGAGGGAGATATAGAGTTTGAATCTCAAAGTGATAGTGGTTGGTGGAGTGACACATCACCTAAACATAACCCGCCAGTTTTAACCATTGACGGATCATCAGATGTAAAAGGAAAGATAATTTTACGCCAAATTGTTGTTTTAAACATTGAAAACCCATCATTATTGGCAAAAGTTGAGCGTAATTATCGTAGTCAAGAATAACGAACCAGCACCATAAATTTAATGATGATTAAAAAGTATAGGTGTCCTTCAAGTCTCACTCAAGAGGACAACTTTACTGCATATCAAACAGTCACTTTTGGGCAACTAGTAGATTACTAAAAATTGTCTATAATTCATGTACTCTTCATCCTAAGTTAGTTTTTCATGAGACAGATAATATGAAACTTTTTCACAACGTTGTGCAACTTAGCAGTATGTTTTTGCTGTTTGGTTGCACTCCACCCAATCTCACTTCCCAAGAGATAAATACACCCCTTGATAAAACGGCTATATCTGCCACAGCGGGGGCACCCTTATTTGATGGCATGGGACAGCATCAACACCCTATTACAACCAAAGTTCCGGCTGCTCAACTGTATTTTGATCAAGGTTTAGTCCTGGCATTTGGTTTTAATCATGCAGAAGCGATACGCTCCTTTGAAGCGGCACAACGACTCGACCCAGAGTGCGCTATGTGTTTTTGGGGAGAGGCCTTAGCCACTGGACCCAATATTAATGTGACCAGTAATGGCAAAGCCGTGATGTCTAACGGTGATCGAAAGTCAGCGTATGCAGCTTTACTTCAAGCCCTAGCCTTAAAAGCTAAAGTTTCTATAGCTGAACAAGGCTATATTGACGCGTTAGCCACTCGTTATGATGGCGATCCTGAATCAGACCGAACCTTGCTCGATATTGCCTATGCAAATGCAATGCGAGAATTGACCCAAAAATATCCAGCAGACGACGATGCGGCAGCGTTATTCGCCGAAGCATTAATGAATACTATGCCTTGGGATTATTGGTTAGACGCAGAACACCCAAAACCTGCTACCCAAGAGGTAATTGATACTCTAGAAAACATCATGGCTCGACAACCTAAACATCCGTTAGCTCTGCATCTTTATATTCATGCAGTTGAGGCATCAACTAATCCTGGCCGCGCAGAAGTTGCTGCCGATACTTTAGCCAACTTAGTGCCAGCATCAGGGCATTTGGTGCATATGCCGGCGCATATATATTGGCGTGTTGGCCGCTATAATGATGCGGTTCAGGCTAATATTCTAGCCGCCTCGGTTGACGAAGAATATATTGCCCAATGTAATGCTCAGGGCTTTTACCCTGCACTCTATTACCCCCACAACATCCATTTTTTATGGGCCGCATCGAGCATGATGGGTAACAGTAAGCTAGCAATTGAGTCGGCACGCAAGGTGGCAATGAATGTTAGGCTAGACATGATCGAACAATTTCCCACTGTCGAATTTTTTAAAACCATTCCTATTCTAGCTCTGACCCAATTTGGCCATTGGGATGAAATATTGGCAGAGCCTATGCCACCCGCAAAACACCAGTACTCCAATGCAATTCAACACTATGCTCGAGGTATTGCGCTGTTACGTAAAAATGATGTGATGGCGGCAAAAGCTGAACTTAATGCCCTACAGCCATTGATAGACACTGATATAATTCACACATTAGACGGCTCGGACTACCCGGCAAGTATATTGTTATCCATCGCTGAGCAGTTACTTATGGGAGAAATGGCTCTAACTCAAGAAAAAAATGTAGAGGCAATTAATCACTTTACTCAAGCAGTGACTCAGCAGGACACGCTGCCTTATACGGAGCCACCATTTTGGTATTACCCAACGCGTCAGTCTTTGGGACAAGCACTGATCCAAGCTAAAAAATTTGCTGCTGCAGAGCAGGTTTACCGCAAAGATCTGCTAGCCTACCCAAAAAATGGATGGTCTATGTTTGGTTTAATTCAAAGTCTGCAAGCACAAAACAAGCAGCAAGAGGCTGAAAAAGTACAACAAATGTTTGACATAGTTTGGAATATGGCAGATGTTAAACTCGAAGCTTCACGCATGTAGTGAAACCAATCTAGCCGTAAAACAGAAGTTAAGTGACACTATCAGCATAAGGGATAAATTCAGTCAGTTTTAATCCCAAAAGGCTCAGAGCACAAAGAGATCAACAACCGAACATATAAGATGACGCTGATTTCTTTGCACCTTCTTTACGCACTTATATGTTCACTTCCATATTGTGCACTTATATTTAAGTCCTTCTCTTAATACCCTTCACTTCTGTGTTGTGATGACTTGTGGGAGGGTATTCGATGACATAATGATCGTCTCACTTTTTTGAGCAACATATGCACAGACTTTATGATGAGACTTAAGTGTTACATACGGACAATGGCCTATCAGGGAGTCACCGAGTTGTGCGGATTAAAATACCTGTGATGCTAACCATATGTCTGACGGCGAACGTATCTGGTTAGTCGTTAATAGGCATCAAAAAGACACCTTGCCGAGATCCTAGCGTGACAACTTCTGCTACTGTTTTGATTATTACGGAACATAAATCAGCCACTGTGCAGTTAAACAACCAATTTTAGTACTTTTTACTAGCCAAGTAAGAAGAGTTTATCCAGATGTACAAAGTCCAAATTTTAACACTCACTCAAAATTAAACTATATCATTGCCTACATTCAAGCGACCAAAGCGCATGTAGGCAAAGCATCAATACTTAGCCCTCATGGCTTTATGGTAACCTATATTTCTACTCATTTTTCATCGCAAAAGATGGGTAAGCATGGGCTTCTATTAGGCATTTTTGTTTGATCGGGATCACTAGACGAAATGTCATTAAGCTGTGTAAAAATAATGATATGAAAGTATTTAAACGCCACTTCTGTCTGCTGTTATTTAAGTGATAGGCGTACCATAGGCATGGAAGAAAACTTGTGTTTATTCGACTTCAACAATTATATATTCAGTTAATTGAGACTGAAACCAAAACCCAAGGTTGTGAATTATGACAAACAGAATTGCTATGTGGTCTGGTCCACGCAATATATCTACAGCAATGATGCGTAGTTGGGAAAATCGTAGTGATACTGAGGTAGTTGATGAACCATTCTATGCATTTTATTTAGATCAAACCCGCAGCCCTCATCCATGTTTTGAAGACGTATTACAAAGCCAAAGTAACAACTATGAACACGTGGTCAACGAACTAACTAAAGATGCATGCAACAGCAGGCTGCAATATCAAAAGCATATGACACACCACATGATAGCAGGGATCGATTTATCTTGGACCAGAGAACTACAACATTGTTTTTTGATCCGCGATCCGGCTCAAGTTGTCAATTCGTATACCAACAGTCGGGGAGTGTGTTCAGCTGAAGATATAGGGATTCAAAGGCAGTTCGAGTTGTATCAAGATATCACTCAGATATCAGGGCAAGACATCCCTATTATCGATTCTAATGATGTACTAAAGGCACCTGAAAAAATGTTAAAATTGTTATGTGAAAAATTAGACATTGCATTCACAACAGCGATGTTGAAATGGCCAAAAGGCAGTCGAATAAGCGATGGTGTTTGGGCAAAACATTGGTATAAAAATGTCGATAACTCTGTCGGCTTTGCACCTTATTCACCTAAAAATCTGCGACTGAACGATGAACAACTATCAGTGGTTCATCAAGTTCAGCCTTTTTATCAGCAACTTTATAAGAACAGAATTAACGCTTAACAACAAATTATTTAGTGAAAAGAAACGAACAAGCCTAATATTGAGTATTCACTCACTTTAGTGAAATTAATTAAGACTCGCTTTTCTTTTTATGCCAATCGTGAGTTCCAGTATTAATCATGTTTTTTTATTAGCCTGTCTTACTCTGTGTTTTTTAACAGAGCGGCGCATTCTGCTTATTTTAACGTGATCTAATTTACCGGGATCAATCTTGATCAGGGTTTCTGTTTCTTCAGGCAGTTGCACACTTTTCCTTAATGTATTTAAATCAGGCAGACCCAACTCAACCCAACCACCTTGAGGTAAACGTTTTTGCAACTCTAAAGTGCCATAACGTACCCTCATTAAACGGCTCACTTGTAAACCTTGTGATTCCCATAAACGCCTTACTTCACGGTTTCTGCCTTCAGACAGGCTCACATTATACCAAGTATTTTGACTTTCTTCGTCACCGGGCTTTTTAACAATATGTGTGAATTTGGCTTCACCGTCTTCTAATTTTACACCATCAGTTAAACGCTTAAGCATGATATTTTCAACTTCACCAAACACCCGCACCGAATACTCACGCTCTACTTCGTGTTTAGGATGCATTAAGCGATTCGCCAGCTCACCATCATTGGTAAATAATAATAAACCACTGGTATTAATATCTAAACGGCCTACTGCAATCCAGCGGCCATTTTTGATACTTGGCAAACGATCAAACACGGTTGCCCGACCTTCAGGATCTTTTCGACTGCACAGTTCACCCTCAGGTTTATTGTACATCAACACTCGGCAAACAGGTGTGTCATTGGAAGTACTAAGCGGATTGCCATCGACGCGTATTTTGTCAGCAGATTCGACTCTGTCACCTAAAGTTGCAATTTTACCATTGACGGAAATACGCGCTGCCTCTATCCATTTTTCCATTTCGCGGCGCGAACCTACTCCAGCGTTAGCCAGTACTTTTTGTAATTTATCACTCATTAATGTAATTGCTCTGGTTCATCTGCATCATACGGTTCAATATTAGACCCTTCTGCAGATTGTTGTGGGGAATTATCGTCAGTGAGTCTATTGCTAGACTCACTCGATAGAATATTAAGTGGATTGTCTGTTTCTTTAGATACTAAAAAGTCATCATTACTGGGTAAATCACTCAAACTTTTTAAAGAAAAATAATCAAGGAATGTTTTTGTGGTGGCATACAAAGAGGGTCTGCCAGGCACTTCTTTGTGTCCAATGATTTTTATCCAACCTCTTTCACTCAAGGTTTTCATAATGTGACTACTAACAGACACACCACGCACGTCCTCAATTTCACCGCGCGTAATAGGTTGCCTGTAGGCAATCAAAGAAAGTATTTCAAGCATCGCTCGTGAATAGCGTGGCGCTTTTTCTTGCCAAAGTTTACTAAGCCAAGGGCTTAAGCTGTCCATAGATTGAAAGCGGAAACCCGAAGCCACTTCAACCAGTTGAATACCTCTGGTTTGGTAATCCAGTTTTAGCTCTGCCAAAGTATCTTTGAGCATGGTTTTACTAACGGCCAATCCGTCTAGTACAGTTAACTGCATCTGATCTTGACTAAGGGGTTGCTCAGCTACAAAAATCGCAGCTTCAATTAATTGTTTTAATTGAGCGCGAGAAATCTTAGACATTAATATTCTACTCCTTGTGGCACTTCAAGGGAGACACGAATATGAATATTAGCGTAAGGTTGAGCTTGAACCAGTTCAATTAAATTTTCTTTGCCCAGCTCTAAAATCGCTAAAAAGGTCACCACTACCCCAGCCTTGCCTTCACTAGCCAAAAATAACTCGTCAAAACCAGTGAAATGTTCACAAGAAATTTTCTCTAAAATTAGACTCATGCGTTCACGCGTCGACAGTGTTTCTTTTTTAATATGATGATGTTCAAAAGCTTGTGCTCTTTGCATCGCCGATTGAAACCCAAAAACTATTTCTTGTAAACTGACGCTAGGCAGAACTCGAACGGGGGCTATTGAATCGGAAAGTTGTGCCTGCGCGGGGAATACATCTCGCTCTTGGCGAGGAATACTATCTAATTCTTGCGCTGCGTTTTTGACCAACTCATATTCCCTTAAGCGGCGAATTAATTCGGCGCGAGGGTCCTCTTCATCTTCTTCTGTATCGAGTCGCTTGGGCAGCAACAAACGAGATTTAACCTCAGCTAAAATAGCGGCCATCAATAAATACTCAGCGGCTAATTCTAATTTGATATCCTTCATCAACTCTACATATTCCATATATTGTTGGGTTACTTGATACACAGGTAAGTTGACTATATCGAACTTTTGTTTACGGATAAGGTATAATAATAAATCCAGAGGCCCTTCAAAAGCGTCTAAAATCAGTTCAAGTGCATCTGGAGGGATGAACAGGTCCTCAGGTTTTTCGATTAAAGCCTGGCCGTTAACAAACGCCAATGGCAACGGCTGCTGCACTTGTAAGTTGCCTGATTTTGAGGCTGAAAAAGAAGAGTTATCTGCAGACATAAAAATGAATTATTTAACTAAATGAAAGGGCTAGTGTCGCCACTGCCTTCTCGAATAATAATATTTTCACCTTCTGACATGTCAATCACGGTAGTAGGGTGTTCACCTAAAAACCCACCATGAATGATCAAACCCACCTTTTTTTCTAATTCATCACGAATGTCATCAGGATTGGACTCGGCGACCAGTGCACCTGGCAAAATAAGCGTAGCAGACATTATTGGTTCACCTAATTCTTCTAACAGCGCCAAGGCGATTTTATTGTTAGGTATTCTGATCCCAATCGTTCTGCGTTTGGGATTTTGCAGTCTTTTAGGCACTTCTTTAGTGGCTTTTAAGATAAAAGTATAGGGCCCTGGGGTATTGTTTTTGATCATTCTGAAAGCCGTATTGTCCACTTTGGCATATTCAGACAGTTCAGACACATCACGACACAGGAGAGTAAAATTGTGGTCTTTACCGATTTGGCGGATACGGCAGACCTGCTCAAGGGCATTTTTGTCATTCATGTGACAACCAATGGAATAGCCAGAATCTGTAGGATATACCACTACAGCACCTTTATGAATGAGCTCGCATGCTTGTTTGATCAAGCGAATTTGAGGGTTCTCAGGGTGAATATAAAAAAACTGACTCATAAATACATTCCTATTCTACTATCACAGCAGTATTGCTTATTAAGTATCGTAAAAGCTAACTATTTGTTACTCAGCCCTTCTAGCAGGTCTTCTGTTAGCCAACAAGAGGCCAATCGTGCCATATTGGCACAAGTTGTGCTGGAAGCGATAGGTTTTTACCTAATTCGGTCCAGCGATTTGGGTAATGAAAATCAGAACCACTCGAGGCTTGCAAATTATGTTCTGCCGCCATGTCAGCCAATAGTTTTTTGCGCTCTGGAGTAAGATGAGAATGGATAACTTCCATGCCATCTCCACCAGCATTTGCGAACTCTTCAACCAAACGTTTTAACCATTTGCTTGTCATATCATAATGTCCAGGATGAGCTAATACAGCTTTACCACCCGCGTCTTGTATCCATGTAATAGCTTCTTCTATGTCAATCCATTGAGGTTTAACATGTGCTTTTTTACCTTTGCCTAGATACTTTTTAAATACTGCGTCAAAGTCTTTTACTACCCGGCGTTCTACTAATACTCTAGCGAAGTGAGCACGAGTAATCTGGCCTTTTCCTGCTAAGATTTTTGCTTGCTCAAACACATTTTCAATACCCACCTTAGCTAACTTGTCAGACATCTGCTGGGCACGTCGGTCACGTTCTTGGCTTTGCTGCTCTAAGCGGGATAAAAACTGAGTATTGTTATGGTCGACATTTAAACCCAAAATATGAATATCAAAGTTATGCCAAGAAGTAGAAATTTCTACACCCGGTAGTATGCACATAGAACGTTTTTGTTTAAATTGGTAATCCATCGCCTCTTGAATTCCATCCACAGTGTCATGGTCTGTAATCGCTAAGACATTGACTTGCATATTGTGGGCGCGATCGATTAACTCTTTAGGAGATAGATGCCCATCAGAATAATTGGTATGGCTGTGTAAGTCGATTTTCATTCAGTAAACACTTTTATTAATGGTTTTATTTATGGTTAAGATTAATTTGTGTGTTGACATACAAGTGTTTTTGCTTTCTTCTATGCACACAAATTTAAGTTGCTTGGCGCTATTATACTGATCTCCACATTAATAACAGCCGAATAACAGGTTTAAACTTATAACGAGTAAATAAATAATGAAAAAAATTCAAACACACAACATTTGGTGGTGGCACAACCTGAACTAATGGGCTGTGAGTGTTTGTATTTTACAAATAAATTTCAAAAAAAGCCCGTACATCGCGGGCTTTTTTACGTCTGCTCTTCAAGATAAATTGTTATAGAGAATCAAAGAAATGAGTTTAGCCCAGTTAACAGAGCAATTTGGTAAAGTAGAGACCTTGATAGTAGCCGCCGATTACGTGGCCGATCCTCTACTGGCATTCCAGTATCTATGTCAGGGTCGTAGTAATAATTTACTATTAGAGTCTGCCGAAATTAACAGTAAAGATAATCTTAAAAGTTTGTTATTGGTCGATGCTGCAATTAAATTAGAATGCCAAGGCCAGCAAGTCTATTGCCGAGCATTGTCAGACAACGGTCATGCGGTATTACCTATGTTTGACGAATATTGTCCCGTTGGTGTGACACACGACTATGACTCAACAAACGGTCTTGTAACCCTCACTTTTCCGTCCCCAGATTCAGAGCTTGATGAAGATCGTCGTTTAAAAGCCCCTGCAGTATTTGATGCTTTACGATTGATCACCAATAAAATTACCGCTATTCGCCAACACCCTCATGCAGTATTTTTGGGTGGCGCATTGGCATATGATTTATTGGCTAGTTTTGAAGAACTACCTGAAGTTGAAGATAGCCCAAACAGTTGCCCAGATTTTGTGTTTTATCTGGCAGAAACCTTGGTGATTATCGACCACCAAACAAAACAAAGTGAAATCATTGGCAGTGTGTTTAGTGGAAAAAATGTTGGTAATAATTATTTCTCAGTGAGTCAACGATTAGAACAAGTCAAACACAAACTCAGCACCATAAAACCTTTCGCTGATCCTAACAAAGCAAAAACAGCCATCACTGTTGATGACTTAGTGGTCAATAAGTCCGATCAAGAATTCATAGATGATGTAATTAGACTCAAAGAAAACATACTGGTTGGTGATATTTTCCAAGTGGTACCTTCGCGTACTTTTAGTTTGCCCTGCCCTCATCCCCACGATGCTTACCGTGCTTTAAAACAGCAAAACCCCAGTCCTTATATGTTTTTTCTGCAAGACGACGATTTTTGTATGTTTGGCGCATCACCTGAGTCAGCATTAAAGTACACCAAACAAAGCAATCAAGTCGAAATTTACCCTATCGCTGGTACTCGCCCAAGAGGTAAACGAGCAGACGGTAGTATAGATCTAGACTTAGACTCCCGCTTAGAACTCAACCTTCAAGAAGATCAAAAAGAACGCTCCGAACATATAATGCTGGTCGATTTGGCTCGTAATGACGTAGCTAAGGTATGTAGACCAGGAACACGATATGTTACCGATTTACTAAAAGTTGATCGCTACTCCCATGTGATGCATTTGGTATCTCGGGTGGTTGGGCAGTTACGTGATGATTTAGACGCTCTAAATGCTTATCAAGCCTGCATGAATATGGGCACGTTAGTTGGCGCGCCAAAAGTCAGCGCCGCCACATTAATTCGTCAGGTAGAAAAACAACGACGTGGCAGTTATGGGGGGGCAGTGGGTTATATTAACAGTCAAGGTGATATGGATACGTGCATCGTTATTCGTTCAGCATTTGTAAAAAATGATACGGCCTATATACAGGCAGGTGCGGGTGTAGTGTATGACTCTGATCCACAGTCAGAAGCGGATGAAACTCGAAGCAAGGCACAAGCAGTAATAGGCGCTATTATTTCCAGCTCGCAAGCAACCAGTACTAAATTAAAAGGAGCAGCATTGTGACTTCACAACCAGCTCAAACTAACAGACAAATTTGTGTGTTTTTATTGGATAATTTCGATTCGTTTACATATAACTTAGTGGATGAATTAAGAACATTAGGCCTTGAATTAATAGTGTATCGCAATAGTGTTTCGGCGGATGTAGTTTTACAAAAAATGTATGACAAAACACAACAGACAGACGAAAACGGTAAGACTAAACAAGTGATGCTGATGTTATCACCCGGTCCAGGTAATCCTTCTCAGGCAGGCTCAATGTTGACATTGCTAAACCTAGTAAAAGGTCAATTTCCTGTGTTGGGGATTTGTTTGGGGCATCAAGCGATTGTTGAGTCTTACGGCGGCAATATTATTCGTGCCGATAAAGTAATGCATGGAAAATCCTCTTTGATTGAGCATTGCGCTGATAAGATGTTTGCCAACATGCCACAGCCATTACCGGTGGCCCGTTATCATTCACTTATGGCTAGCAATATACCCGATGAATTAACTATATTAGCAAATTTTGCAGACATCCCTATGGCAGTGGCGCATTTGGAAGATAAAATGTTGGGCTTTCAGTTTCACCCAGAATCTATTTTGACCTCACATGGCAGCCAGTTGCTTATGCAAAGCATTAAATTCTTAACCCAAGATAAGGTTTAGACCCCATGAACTACAGTACTCAAACTAACCAGACTATGCATACAATTCTTCAACAACTCTATCAAGGCCAAGATTTAAAGCAGGATGATGTCACCAAAGTATTTTCACAAGTCGTAACCGGTCAGGTGGATGATATTATCTTATCTTCTTTGCTGACAGCATTAAAAATCAAAGGCGAACAACCACAAGAAATTGCCGGAGCCGCTAACGCACTAATAGCCAATGCAGCTGCATTTCCTCGTCCAGATTATGACTTTGCCGATATTGTAGGTACTGGCGGTGATGGGCATAATACAATCAACATCTCGTCTGCATCAGCCATAGTGGCTGCAAGCTGTGGTGTAAAGGTAGCAAAACATGGTAATCGCAGTGTCTCGAGTAAATCTGGCTCAGCTGACTTATTCAAAGCATTTGATTTAGAATTAACGATGTCTGCAGACATTGCACGTCGATGCCTCGACCAATCAAACCTGTGTTTTTTGTTTGCGCCAAATTATCACTCGGGTATTCGCCATGCTATGCCCGTACGCACCACATTAAAAACTCGCACCTTGTTTAATTTGCTGGGTCCCTTAGTTAATCCAGCTCGCCCTACTCATATAATCATTGGCGTTTATGCGCCGGAATTACTGATACCTTTCGCTAAAACCTTGCAGTTATTGGGTTATAAAAAAGCCATGGTAGTGCATGGCAGCGGATTAGATGAATTTGCTTTGCATGGTGATACCCAAGTGGTTGAGCTTAATGGTGATGAATTGATAGAAAGTACTCTATCACCCGCTGACTTTGGACTTGAAAATTATCCATTAGACGCCATTAAAGGTGGCGAGCCAGAAGAAAATAAAATCCTGATTGAAAACGTGCTAGCGGGTAAGGGTCAAGCAGCACATCAAGCTGCTGTAGCCATGAACACAGCTGCATTATTAAAATTATGTGGCAAAGCACAAACCTATGCACAAGGGGCCGAAATGGCAATTAATGCTATGCAGCAACAACGTCCATTAGCCACAATTCAATTGTCGGCTTCCATCAGCCAAAATCAATAAAGGGCACTGTTAACAAAAATGGCCAATGTATTAGAACAAATCGTCCTAGACAAAAAACAAGAAATCGCTCAACGCAAAATTGATTTACCGTTAGCACATTTCATTGATCGTTTAACACCTTCAGACAGAAGCTTTTTTGACGCCTTGGCGCAGCCAAATGCTAGCTTTATTTTAGAGTGTAAAAAAGCGTCACCGTCTAAGGGAATAATTCGTGAAAACTTCGACTTAGATGAAGTTATCCAAGCTTACAGTTCTTACGCAGCTTGTATATCGGTGTTAACTGATGAAAAATATTTCCAAGGCAAGTTTGAGTACCTAGAATATATTCGCAGTCGAGTAAACCAGCCTGTTATTAACAAAGATTTTTTTGTTGAACCTTATCAAATTTATTTAGCCCGTTACCACAATGCTGATGCAGTGTTACTTATGCTATCCGTCCTTGACGATGAACAATATACTGAATTAGCAAATATTGCACAGCAGTACCAACTTGATGTATTGACCGAAGTCAGTAACGAAGAAGAAGTGCTTAGAGCCTGTGAATTGAAAGCTAAGATTATTGGCATTAACAACCGCGACTTACGTGACCTTAGCACTGACCTAGCAACAACTGAGCGTTTGGTGCCTCTAACTAAACAACATGCTAAACATGAACATGTAATCATTTCTGAGTCGGGTATTTACACCCATCAAGATGTTCGCAGATTAGCCCCACTTGTTGACGCATTTTTGGTAGGTAGCTCATTAATGGGCAAAAAGGATATGGCATTAGCGGCCAAACAATTGATATATGGAACAGTTAAAATCTGTGGCACAACCAGCTTATCTGGCGCCAAATTAGTCAAAGATAGCCCTGCCAGCTTTGCAGGTTTGATTTTTGCAGAAAAATCTAAACGTTTTGTGACCTTAGAGCAAGCCAAACAGATTACTTATGCCGTACCATTTTATTATGTTGGGGTGTTTGTTAATTCCCCTATCGAACAGGTAATAAATTATGCAAAAGAATTAGAACTAGCAGCGGTTCAGTTACACGGTCAAGAAAACCAAACTTATATCGACAATTTGCGTAATAAACTGCCAACCCAATGTCAAATTTGGTTAGCTAAAGGAGTGAAAGATACGTTACCTACTTTAGTTGAAAGTGACGTTGACTACATTCTTCTAGATTGCCAAGTAGGTGAACAATCAGGTGGCACAGGCCAGACTTTTAGTTGGCAACTGTTAGATGCTATAACCGACAAGTCCAACATTGTGCTTGCTGGAGGCATTACCCCTGACAATGTTAAACAAGCAGCCAGTTTACAGGTTGCCATGATTGACTTAAATTCTGGAGTGGAAAGTGCACCAGGAATTAAGCAGCAAGATAAAATTAATCAAGCTTTTAGCCAACTTAGAGAGTATTGAGAGCAGCCACGTGCATTTAGCTTTAAGCTAAATGCACAAAGCAAAACAATGTTAACTATAGCTACTAGCTAGAAAAGAACAGTTTTTAAAGAGTGAGAAATAGATGAATCATTTAGACAGTAAATTTGGTAACTATGGCGGTATGTACGTACCTGAGTTGCTAATGCCTGCCCTCGACCAACTCGAGCAAGTTTTTATTGATGCCCAGAAAGACCCAGAATTCCAAGCCGAATTTATGGGCTTGTTAAAAGATTATGCGGGTCGTCCCACAGCGATGACTTTATCTAGAAACCTAGTCAGCAATCCCAAAGTAAAACTTTACCTGAAGCGTGAAGACTTATTACATGGTGGCGCGCACAAAACCAATCAAGTGTTAGGTCAAGCGTTGTTAACGAAACGTATGGGGAAAACTGAAGTCATAGCCGAAACTGGCGCAGGACAGCATGGCGTAGCTACTGCATTAGCTTGTGCATTGTTAGGCTTAAAGGCACGAATTTATATGGGTGCTAAAGATATGGAGCGGCAAGCACCTAACGTGTTCAGAATGCGTTTAATGGGTGCAAAAGTTATTCCCGTTAACTCAGGCTCTGGTACTTTGAAAGATGCCGTTAATGAGGCTATGCGCGACTGGTCTGCAAACTATGACAAAGCCCATTATTTATTAGGTACAGCTGCAGGTCCCCACCCCTTCCCAACTATAGTCCGTGAATTTCATCGCATGATTGGTGAAGAAACGCGTGCGCAAATTATGGAAAAAGAAGGACGTTTACCCGACGCACTGGTTGCGTGTGTAGGCGGCGGTTCAAATGCAATTGGTATGTTCGCTGATTTTATTGATGAGCCTAGCGTTAGGTTAATCGGAGTTGAGCCTGCTGGTAAAGGGGTTCATACCAAAGATCATGGCGCAGCAATCGGTAAAGGCACTACGGGTGTCTTACATGGTGCCTACAGCTACATCATGCAAGATAGTGACGGTCAGATTGAAGAATCGTATTCAGTTTCTGCTGGACTCGATTACCCCGCGGTTGGCCCACAACACGCTCATTTATATGATATTGGTCGCGCAGAATATGAATCTGTAACAGATGAAGAAGCGCTCAATGCGTTTCAACTTTTATCCCAAAAAGAAGGCATCATTCCTGCTCTTGAGCCTGCACATGCCCTTGCCCATGCTTTAAACATGGCTGATGAAGCAGAAAAGGAGACTATCATAGTGGTGAATTTGTCTGGACGTGGGGATAAAGATTTAGAGCATGTCCGCAGTATTTTAGGAGACCAAAACCATGACTGATTCTATCGACCGCTACGCTTCAATGTTCGAACAACTTGATGCCAAAAATGAGGGCGCGTTTGTGCCTTTTGTTATGGTAGGCGATCCAGATATTCATACCTCAGTGAATATCATAGAAGCCTTAGTTGAAGGGGGCGCTGACGGATTAGAATTGGGTTTCCCTTATTCTGACCCTATTGCTGACGGCCCCACGATTCAAAAAGCTAGTATCCGTGCTCTATCGAATAAAATTAAAACAGATGACTGTTTTGAAATTATCCGCCAAGTGCGTGAAACATATGCCGATATACCTATAGGTTTATTGCTATATAGCAACCTCATACTTAAACGCGGTATCGAAAAGTTCTACCAAGATGCAGCTAAAGCTGGGGTAGACTCGATTTTGATTGCTGATGTTCCATTACGTGAAGCTGACCGTTTTATTGCCATTGCCGAGCAAACACAGATTAAACAAATCTTAATCGCACCGCCCAATGCCAGTGACGAAACGTTTGCTGAAATCGGTAAGAAATCCCAGGGTTATACTTACTTATTAGGTCGTGCTGGTGTAACCGGGGCCGAGACAGCAGTGACAATCCCTGCCAGTGAACTAATAGATAAGCTGACTAAATTTAAAGTAGCGCCACCATTACTTGGTTTTGGAATATCAACACCAGCACAAGTGGTAGACGCCATTCAATCTGGTGCGGCAGGGGCTATTTCTGGCTCAGCAACAGTCAATATTATTGCTGAAAACCTAAGCCAACCTGAAGTCATGCTAGAAAAACTTAAACATTTTGTGAAAGAAATGAAAGCAGCTACTCATAAGTAGCTGTCTATTTCTAATAAATTAGAGGATGTCAGTATGTGGTATGTAATTTATTCAGAAGATATTGAAAACAGTTTGGCGCTTCGCAAGCAAACTCGCACTGCACACCTTGAGCGCATTCAATTATTGGTTGATCAAGGACGTGTTTTAGTAGCCGGTCCCTGCCCTGCCATTGATAGCGAAGATCCGGGCGAAGCCGGATTCACTGGCTCGTTGGTGATTGCTGAATTTAATAGTCTAGAAGAAGCCCAACAATGGGCAGACACCGATCCTTATGCCATTGCAGGTGTGTATCAAAAAGTGGTTGTGAAACCTTATAAAAAAGTACTACCTTAAAAGTACTACCTAAAATAGTTGATAAGCCTTAAATGAGTTACAAACCGAACATTGATTTACTGATGGCCGCCATAGATTTAAGCGCCATGCGCGCCCAAGGTGCTGGCGGTCAAAACGTAAATAAAGTGTCTAGTGCGATTCATTTAAGGTTTGATATTCAAATGGCTGATACACCTGATTACGTCAAACAAAAACTGCTTTCAGGCAAAGATAAACGGATCACCCAAGAAGGCATATTGATAATCAAAGCACAAAGCCATCGTACTCAGGAATTAAATAAACAAGATGCGTTCGAAAGGCTGACTGAAATTTTGGTAGAAGCGGGGAAACTACAAAAAGCCCGCCGTGCAACCAAACCCAGTAAGAATGCTCAAAGAAAACGAGTTGACAGTAAAGTGAAATCTGGCAGGACAAAAGTATTGCGTAAAAAAATAGATTTTTAATTTAAAAATCTATATGAACAAGTAGCCCCAAGCTAATTTTTTAGTGTTCATACAATTCTTAATTCAAAAAGATATCCAAAGACAAGCTCTCTTTCAAACCAAATATTTATAAAGCACATTGAATAAATTACATATTTATCGTTACAGCACTTGATGTTTGAGTAGCGTTTAATTCATAGAATTAAAGAATGAAAAGTTAATCAGGCCTCCTTACTTTGGGTGTGCATAATCGTTTAACAGCAATTCAGCTAGAATTCAGCCGCAACAAATTAACCTGATCAGTAATTTAAACATGAGTGATCCCATGAAACTTTTAAAATATACGGATTACTATTTTAGTGGTTACTCCTTTGTCACGAACTCATTCCCGTACATTTATTATGCGTGCACCTATTAAGTTCAATAATAAAACGGTGTGGTTAAATATATAAAAGCCGTGAAATAAGAGTATTAAACGGCTTTAAAAAGGCTGGCCGCTCACAGGAAAACATGCCGAACATTTAGGCAACGTAGACCCGATTAGTATGTTTGTATTTATGAGAGGATAAAATATATGATAAATCGATACTTTAATCTCATGCTAAAAATAGCAATTGCTTTTAAGTCAATTGATGATTGAGGTAAACTAGTGTTCGAACATCAACCGATAAGAGCTGGACTTTGAAGCAGAATCCTTACATTAGATTTATGATTGTTTGTTTAACGGCAATATCGTTAAACAGTTCACCTGTTTCTGCTCAAGATACTAAGTCAGTGCCCAAAACAAAATCTGAAGCGGCAAAAAAAGCACAACAGAAAGTCAGTGGTAGGGTGTTGAAAGTCGATCAAAGCAAAAGTAAATATCGGGTTAAAGTGCTACAAAAATCTGGACGTGTGGTATCTGTAGACGTTGACAAAAAATCAGGAAAAGTGAGTAAAAAGAAGAAAAGGGATTAATTAGGTTTTCATTGTACTAGAAGAAAATAGTCTCTAGCACAGATAAACGTAAAGGATAAATAGGTACCCAATGCGCATATTAATAGTAGAAGACGATAGCCGTTTACTTACCCAGCTTGACATATTATTGCAAAAAAATGGTTACAGCGTGGACTTGGCAGATGACGGAGCAAAAGCGTTATTTTTGTTGCAGGAACATACCTATGACTTGGCCATCATTGATATTGGCCTACCTGTAGTTGATGGATTTGAAGTGATCCAAAAAGCCCGTAAAAATGATGTCAATTGCCCAATATTAATTTTAACTGCGAGAGACAGATGGCAAGAAAAAGTAGAAGGATTAGACTCAGGAGCAGATGATTACCTGACCAAACCTTTCCACAATGAAGAATTATTGGCCAGAATTAACGCGCTAATTCGCCGCGCCGCAGGCAAAGCTCACCCCACAATCGAAAAAGGTCCTCTCAGCCTTGATACCCTAAGTGAAGAGGTATTAGTTAACGGTCAACACATTGAACTTACCGCTTACGAATACAAAGTATTAGAATATCTGTTACTCAATCCTCAAAAAGTGATTTCTAAAACTGAATTAACCGAACATATCTATGATCAAGACTTTGATTTAGACAGTAACGTCATTGAGGTATTTGTAGGACGCCTACGTAAAAAAATTGACCCCAATGGTAGTATTAATCCCATAGAAACCCTGCGTGGTCGAGGATATCGAATTAATCGTGAACTCTGACCTCATTAGAAAAAAAAGTGCATAACTTGTCCCTACGATTGAGGAGTTTTGCTGCCGCTCTGCTGGCGCTACTAATTTTTATTCCTTTGACTGCAGTAACCTTAGAAAAAGCGTTCAATAGCAGTTTGAGTCAATCGATGTTGCAGCAACTGCGGGTGCAAAGCTTAGCCTTAATTTCTGAATTTGAATTAGATAATACGGGCAGTGAAGCTTTGATGCCCGAGCAGCTATATAATGATCAATTCAATATGCCTGGTTCTGGCCTTTATGCCTTTATTCGATCCAAAGAGAGTGTGTTATGGCAATCGCTCTCTACTCTAAACTGGCAACAGCAACCACAATTTTCAACTCCTGCTATTGGTACTGAAGCGTTTATCGAAGACTTCTCGATGCAAAATAACTACTTTTTATATGCCTATACTGCGGAGTTTGAATCATCCAGGGGATACCAGCCAGTAAGTTTTTATATCCTACAAAATAAACAAGTGTTTAATGCTGAGAAAGACAAGTTCGCCAATACCTTATGGAATTGGTTAGGGCTGATTGCATTATTATTATTGATTTTGTTATTGGTAAGTTTAAACGCTGCATTGTTGCCCATAAGTAGGCTGAACAAACAAATACGCCAAGCTGAAAGTGGCCAAATCGAACGTATAGATCACAGATATCCGCCCGAGCTAGAAAAACTCAAAAATAGTATTAATCATTTGTTAGACACCGAACAACAACAGCGCAGTCGCTATAAAAATAGCCTAAGTGATCTGGCCCATAGCCTTAAAACACCTTTAGCGGTATTGTCTGGAATAGAGGGTTTACCACAACAGGCTAAAGAGCCTATCAATCAGATAAATCTACAAATACAACGACAGTTGAAACGAGCCGTCGCAGGTACCACGAGTAAATTTGAACAAGCCGTGCCTATTAAACCAGTGGTGGATAAATTGTTTAATGCTATGGACAAAGTTTACGCAGACAAAAACCTGACTCTTACCCATGATATTCAAAATCAAACATTAGGTTTTAACGGCGATATCACCGATTTAATGGAAATATTAGGTAATGTATTAGACAACGCCTGCAAAGCGGCCACTAAACGAGTCACACTATCAGTATTAACTAGCCTCAATAAATTACTGATCCATATTGAAGACGACGGACCCGGTATCCCAAAAGAAAAACGTGAACAGATGTTAAAAAGAGGCACCCGTTTAGATAGTTATAAAGAAGGTCAAGGCATAGGCATGGCGGTGGTGGCTGACTTAGTATCTGCTTACCAAGGCCAGCTCGAAATCAAACAGAGTGATTTAGGCGGTGCTAAACTCACTTTAGTTTTTCCTATTAAAGTGTGAAAATCACCAAAAAGTGCTTAATCGATCATGTTGGAATGTATATTAAAACCCTTAACCATTGATATTATTAGTTTTTTAAACTGGCATGGTATCTGCTGTGTTTAGTTAAAGTTATCGACAAATAAAATTTAGGGATAAGATATGGCTGTAGTACTCGAAGATAGACCAATTGAAATTGTGCGTGAAGAAGTTATCGATACATTGATTTATAACTACAGTCATGGAGTGATCTCTAGTGAAGCATTTGAACGCAGATTAGACCAAGCCATGGCAAGTCAAAACCATCAAGAAATATTCAATTTAGTTGCCGACTTAGAAAAGACTATAGACACAGAATTCAACTCGCAAAAAGAACGCCAATTCAACGTCAACTATGCCGCCAGTGACAACAACGACACAGACATTATAGTCAATATCTTCGGTGGTTCCGGTCGCAGCGGTCAATGGACAGTGCCGCGAGAGATAATAATTATTACTATCTTCGGTGGTGCCGATATCGATTTTACCGACGCCATATTTACCACCCCAAACGTCACCATAAAAATATTATGTCTTTTCGGTGGTGATAATGTTTATGTACCCGAAAACATTAATGTAGTGTCAAAGGCATTTTGTATTTTTGGCGGTATTGATAATAAAGCACCATCCATTGCTTCGCGACAAGCTCCTTCCCTTACAATTGAAGGATTAGTCATGTTTGGCGGGGTGGATATCAAAATAAAACGAACGATTAAAGAAAAGTTCGTTGCTTTTGCTAATCAGATGAAAACGATATTTAACAATCGTGCTTGAATATAGAGCCTCAGAGAAAATCTGAATTTTGAACGGCTAGTTAAAACCATGTTAAAATCGTATTATTTCGATGCAACGCTCTTCACTCCCCAGAGCTGTTGAATGCTGTTTTGGTGGTAAAAGGTAACCTCGCGAATTATTTGTAAATCGCAACTGATGAGCATACTTAGTAAAGGTGTTTTGAGTGCCAGAGACTTATCGCCTGACACCTTCGTGTTTCGGCCGTGAAATAAACTTCATAAGTATTAAAACGATTTTGATCCATCACGTGTGACTCAACTAATTACTGAAAAAGAAGAAAAAATATAAACATACCTTTACATCTTGTAAGGCTTAAATAGACAAACGAATCGCTTCATTTATGCGTAACTATAAGAATAACCTTAACGATACTTTTGCAATCATTACAGCCGTTCAACATCGGATGTATTTAATATTTGTATAGCCTGAATATATGTGGGAACTAAACAGCTAGTAGGGCAACTTCAACTGACCAATAAATTGAATAATAGGTGAATAATATTTTTACTGCTAATCAACATGAAAAAAGTAAGAGTAGTTTGTTGATGATACTTTTAGTTGTTACTTATTGGATGCTTTAAAATATCTATAAAGTCAAAAACCAGATGCTTCAAAAAATATAAATATCCATAGCAGACATCCATTTTAACAGTAATAATTTTGATGGAAATTTTTATTTTGCACACCCAATCTTTAACTAATTCACCACAAAGCACATCTTTTTTATAGTTTTAGCCCCAACTTCAGCTATGCGGCTATTCCAAAAGCGTCGGTTTTCTTTACACATTTAATTCTATTGTTTTATGGTGTAAATATAATTCATTGATAATATTGACTTTTATTTTTTTGGCAAAGATATTGCTTTGTTTTCTTCATATATTTAAGTATTAATTTATTAGCTGATTGTAGTTTTTTTTGTACTCAACAAAATCGCATAAAAATTCGAGCAGTATAAACACAATTTATTTGTATTTATTTTAATTATCAATAGTGTATCTTTAATATTTGTTTCTACGCTTGACAGTGAATTAACAAGTTTAGAATAAAAGGTTATTCAAATAATCATTAATAACGATGATCTTACAAACGGTAACAATGGAGATATTCCAATTATAAATACTTTTGAAATAAAAATTCTTAAACAAGAAAATAAATTGCTAAAAAAAGAGTTAAATCGTAAAGATAAAGCACTGACTGAAACAGCGGCTCTGTTAACTTTGCAGAAAAAAGTCCAAATAATTTTGGCTAAAAAATAAGAACAAATCGATTTGATTAATGAACTTATTAATTATAAAGTTTTAATAGTGAGATATGAAACGCCAGAAAGTGTGTTGTTGATGCTTGAAACTTAGGATTATGACCAGTATTAAACTCGGGGAATTACATTTAAATGATGAACAAAAAAATAAGCCTCCAAGACTGGACCTCTGAAGAAAAGATCCAAGTAGTGATTGCCTGCGACTCATTAGATGAAAATGCCATAATTAGTTTTTGCCGCAATGAAGGTATTGAGCCTCTGCATGTTAAACAATGGCAAAATAATTTTAGAGGCTGCATCAAAGCAAACAGCAATACTGCCATTAACTCTGGAATGAAAACGCTCAAACAAGAAAATAAACTTTTAAAAAAAGAAATAAAACGTAAAGACAAACTCCTAGCTGAAAGAATAGGCTTGTTAGCACGCCAAAAAAAAAGTTTACCCGATTTGAATCAGCGACGTGGTCGACTCACCATGACTGATGAGCGTAATAAACTTGCAGACTTGGTTAACGAAGCAAGAAAAAATGGTGCTAGGCAATCAGAAGCCTGTGACATAATCGGTATTAGTAAACGAACGCTGCAGCGTTGGGAGTTACCTAAAAACAAAAATGATGGTCGCTTAGACTCAACTCATATACCAAAAAACAAGCTATCTAGGGCAGAACGTCAACTCATATTAAAAGTCGTTAACGACGCTGAGCACGTCAACATGACACCATGCAAGATTGTGACAAAGCTGGCAAGTGAAGGACGCTTCATTGGTTCGGCTTCGAGTTTTTACCGTATTCTAAAAGCTGAAAAATTATCAACACACCCAGAACTATCAAAATCCAAACCAAAAACAAAAGTAACATAGGATCAATAAATCTTAATTACCTTATTTTATATTGTATGTTTTACACATGCTTATCGGTTTTGACTATGCCTAAATACTTAAAGTCGATGGGATAGAAACAGGTCCGTAAAAACCTAGACAAATATTTTTTACTGCATAAGTCTCAGAACGAGATTATTAAGAAAAATCAGTGAATTTCCTAAGTCTGACATCACTCTCGCCCAGCGAAATTGAAATTATCTGCAAATTTTTTCAAACGTAGCCCTCATGACATATCCAAGCATGTATTTAAGCTTTTAACATTTGATAAGTTACATTAAGAAGGCTCTTTAAATAGCGTCTTTCTCAAACAGATGACGAGATATTAAAAACACTATTGACTGATAGAGCATAAGACCAGTAATGAATTATTCACTGTGAGCAAAGACAAATATTTATCTAAGAAATTTTAGGATTAATTTGACTACTAAAATATTCTTTCAAAAAATTAAGTAGTAATCTGAGTTTTTTAGACTTTGCGGTACCAGGAGGGAATACACCGTAAACATTGATATCACGTAGCGTGTAATCATCAAGCACAATCTCTAAAGTACCTGCTTTTATTTTTGGCCAAGCATCATAAGTTGGAATACGACCTAGACCGTGTCCCGCTTCAACAAACGCGGTACGGGCGGCTGCATTATTAGTACTAATACTTCCTTTAGTGGTGACGCTAAACGAACGACTACCTTTAGTTAAGGTGACTACACCTGAAGTTAATTTGTAAATCACCCATTGGTGATTACTCAGATCAGCTGGATTTTTTGGGCGACCATATTGAAGAAAATATTCAGGGGCGCCACAAAGACAGGTTTGCAAGGTGGCAAGTTTAGTAGCTTGTAAACCTGAGTCAGGCAAAGGCGCACCACGAATTGCCAAATCAATTCCTTCTTTCATAATATTGACAACTTCATCAGTGAGCATTACATCCAACTCTATTTTAGGGTAGATTTTCTTAAATTCATTAAGTGCAGGTACAACGGTCTGCAGCCCGACATTTACAGGGCAAGTAATTTTAAGCAATCCGACAGGCTCATTTTTAAAATTTTCAATTTGCTGATTTGCTGCACTTGCTTGCTCCGCGATAACGCGACAGCGTTCATAATAGGCTTGACCTGCTTCGGTAAGGTTTATCGAGCGCGTAGAACGGTTTAGAAGTTTTACTTCGAGCTGTGCTTCAAGTTTTTTTAAGTGATAACTCACAACAGCTCTAGATAACCCTAAATGCTTAGCGGCGGCACTCAGGCTGCCTTGTTCAATGACTTGAGCAAAAACAACCATACTCTTGAGCTGTTCAAATGAAATATCCATAAACCGTACCTATTAATTCGAAAAACACACTTAGGCAGCAATTGTATCAATCATTGATACAATATTGTCTTTTTATCTACATTGTTAATGTAGGTTGGTGAAAAAATTGTTTTGGCAGCTGATAATGTCATTGCGACAACTTTACTTCATAACTTACTTTGGTTGGGACATAACTACATTTCAGAGCAACTGAATTTTTAAAATTGTCGTTGCCAATTTCATACTAAGACAACCAAAATAAAACATTTTCTACCAAGGGTAATCGCTCATATTTTATCTAACATTGCCCATGTTAATTTTGAACCTGCATGTTATATTTAATGACTGTTTATCTATCTGGGGATAAATATAAAAACGTATACTTTATTTACCCCACAATCAAGCTATGACTCTAACCAATTGACTTTTAAAATATTTTTAACTTCATACTTATTAACCTCTAAATGAAACCTACAACTTACAATAATATTTTAAGAAAATAAAATGGACGAAAAACCAAAGAAAAATTAACTAATCTGGGTATCTAGAAGCAAGGTTTATTCATGTATGTTTTTGCCATAATTTCGGGAGTGTCAAAATTAATTGTAAGCTTAGTGGCTGTGTTTCAATTTATTACACTTCTCTTTCAAAGATAGACAAACAAAGCGGCAATATCTTTAGGCCTGAATTTAAGGACTTAATTGCTTTAGATCACCTTATTTATAACTTTCAAAACTGACAAAATACCATTTATTTTTCTCAATTTTCTAGATGGACTTCCAATATCAAAGCGGAATATCGGGAGCAACAAATAAAATATCAAAACCACTCAGTTGCGACAAAAAGTGACGAAGATATTATGGCTGCAGCAGATGAGGACATCAAGAATGAAACGGGTGCAGAAAAAACACTCCCTTAAATATGTAAAAATCATTAATAACTAATTGAGTCCAAATGTTTTATTAAAGACTTAGCAGAACATCCATGATCATTAATCGAAAAGTTTAGTTGTTCTGAAAACCATTATCATCGATGTTCAATCAGTTTGCTGTTGATTCCTGATAATTCATCGATCACTTTTGCTCTGTAGTTGCAGCGTGAGTAGCTTCTGACTAGTGAACTAATCAGAATTAAATTTTTTACATATATTATTGGGATGATTTTTCATTAAATATCTAGACGCTTCATCCTCAAAAATACAACTTTATCTATAAATTTTTTATAAATAAATATGCTAATAATTAACCGCTGCAAGTTAGGTTTATCTGTTTATTTAAGAGAGAAATTCATGGTTATTCAAAAAAATGACTACTTTTCTTCTACGGCCAAAACTTCACCTTCGTTACTCGCAGTGTCGTCACTATCGCTAGCTAATAATAACGCTACCCAGCGAGTATCTGGACTAGACTCTAAGGCTATTTTAACGATCATAGTAAGAGGTACAGATAACAACATGCCTACAGTGCCTAACAACCATCCCCAGAAAATTAAGGATAAAAAGACGACTAAGGTAGATAAACCTAATCCACGCCCCATATAGCGGGGTTCAACTACATTACCCATCACCATATTTGATACAACAAAACCCAAAGCCGTAAACCCTGCTGTTGCAGCACCTAGTTGTACAAAAGCTAACAACACTGCAGGTACGGCGGCAATAATAGAACCAATATTAGGGATATAATTTAGTAAAAACGCTAGTACTGCCCATAACAAGAAGTGATCAACACCAAGGAAATATAACCACAACCCAATGATCACGCCTGTACCCAGACTAACTAGCGTTTTAATCGCTAAATAATTTTTTACAGAGACTAAAAACTTGTCAATCTGTTGTATCTTCATGCTGGGATCATCGAGCGCAATATGAATTTTTTTGGGTACTGATTCTGCTTCAAACAACATAAATACCACGATTAGCAAAATTAATAAAAAATCAGTTAACACACCACCTAAGCTTGACAACAAGTTGGTCGCCATATTCATGGCCGCACCTGGGTCAAAATATGATAACAGTTGTTGTTTGTCTACACTGATATTAAAAGTATCTAACTGACCAATAATCCACGCAAACTCACCGACCAATTGCTCTCTATATTTTGGTATGTTTAAGCTAAATTCATTCATTGACTGGCCAACTAGTCCAGCCAAAATCAATCCAAATACTACTATAATCAGTATTACTAAAATTACAGCTATGGCCCTCGGTAATTTATGCTGGTTTGCCCACGTAATAATTGGGCTACAAGCCATAGCAATAAAAACAGATAATAAAAACGGCACCACTATAGTAGTTGCGGCTTTTACTCCAGCTAGTATTATGACTATCGATGCCATGATCACTAATATCTTGACGGAACCCTGAGATTTAATTTGCATATGAAGTTTCTTAATGAATAGCTTGTGAGCAAACTAGCAGATCTGTATGGTATTTTATAGCGCATAACATAAAATAAAGCTTAACCGACCCTAGGGACAAGTATGAAGTTAAACCCAGCCACCATTAGGATAAAAAATTTACGTTTACGCACTTATATTGGTGTTAACGATGACGAGATTGTTAATATGCAAGATGTGGTTATTAACGTAAAAATGCATTATTGCGCAGACCAAGCCACAGATTCAGATGAAATGGACGATGCCCTGAATTACAAAACCATTACCAAGAGAATTATTAACTTAGTTGAAAACAACCGATTTTCTCTACTTGAAAAACTCACTGCTGATGTACTCGCCATTGCGGCAGAACACCCTTGGGTAAATTATGCTGAAGCAGAAGTGGATAAACCCCACGCCTTACGTTTCGCTGATTCTGTTTCTTTATGTTTGTCATGTAACAAAAACGAGTAATACAAACGTTATTCTGAGGGCATTATGAAAATACTTATTACCGGTGGGTCAGGCTTAATTGGCTCTAACCTTATTCCTATCTTACGTCCTTGCGACGTAGCAGTTTATACCCGTAATGTGGCCATGGCTGAGCAAATACTGGGACACAAAATACACTTTCTATCGACACTCACACATCTTGATAATTTAGATGAATATGATGTGGTAATTAATTTAGCCGGTGAACCCATCGTATCCAAGAAATGGACTGAGGCACAAAAACGAAAAATTGAACACAGTCGCTGGTCAATCACTGAAGAAATAGTGGCACTTATCAACGCAGGTGATAAGCCACCTGAGTTATTGATAAGTGGATCAGCAATAGGCTTTTATGGCCGTCAGCAAGACCAAGTTATTGATGAAAATTTTTCAACTCCCCATGATGAGTTTAGTCACCAACTTTGCGAACGTTGGGAATTTTTAGCCAAAAAAGCACAATCAGATAAAACTCGAGTGTGTATTTTACGTACGGGTGTAGTTATCACCAAAAGAGGCGGTGCATTACAAAAAATGCTGTTGCCGTTCAAACTAGGTTTAGGCGGGCCAATTGGTGATGGCACTCAATATATGTCATGGATACATCTTGAAGACATGCTCAGAGGTATCGCTCATTTAATTGCTAATGAAGGCTGTGAAGGTGTTTATAATTTTACTGCACCTAATCCTGTTACTAATGGAGAATTTAGTCGAGAACTTGCTTCAGCCTTGTCTCGCCCTTGTCTATTTAAAGTACCTGAATTTGTGCTCAGAATGATGATGGGAGAAATGGGTGATCTAGTTTTATATGGTCAAAGAGTTGTGCCTAAACGGTTACAAGAAAGTGGTTATGAATTTATTTATCCAGAAATATCTCAAGCTTTAAACTGTTTACGTAAATAGCTAAATGATTTTGTTCAAATAACCAATCCAAGAAAGTTGATACACAAGGTATCAGCTTTCTAAATATCTAAACCATCTGACGTAATAATTGACTGGTGTTCAGTGACAGCAAACGCCAGCAACCTAAAGCACCAAGTACTCCCACCACCAACGCACCCGCTACTGGCGCAATAATCCAATACTCTAAATGCAAGCTGGCTGGCATTTGGAATATTTGAGTCTGCAACATATACAAACTGAATTCATTGGCCGCCGCAGCCATAGCACCTGCCACCAATCCAATAATGATAAACTCAAACACCACACTGGCTCTTATCAGTCTGCCCTTAGCACCAAGCGTGCGCAGGATAGCTAATTCTTGTTGACGTTCATCCATACTAGCCTGAACTTGAGCAATCAATACCAGTGCGCCTGCAGCTAAGACCAATATCAGAATAAACTCTACTGCCATCGAAACTTGGTCAACAATATTCCGCAACTGTGTAATTCGCGCATCAACATCAATCAAGGTGACATTAGCAAAAGGCTGCATCAATTGAGTGATATCGGATTTGCGTTCAGTCGGTAAATTAAAGCTAGAAATATAAGTGGGAATAAAACTCTTCAGCGCACGAGGTTCGATGACAAAGAAAAAGTTCGGCTGCATAGACTGCCAGTTAACTTTCCTTATGCTGGTAACCTTAAGTTCGACAATTTCACTACCGATATTAAAGGTCAATGTGTCATCTAAGCCAAGACGCATTCGCTCAGCAATACCCTCTTCAATAGACACTTCGTGAGGTCTTTGAGCTGCGGTATCACTATTATTGTTTTCGCCCAGCCATTTGCCAGCAATAACCTCGCTGCCCTTTTGCAACCTGCTGCTCCAAGTTAAATTCGCTTCTCTGCCTAGCCCATCGCGGCCATTGCTTTGTTCGTTTGGATCTTCTTTGGAAACCGCAGTGCGAACCTTCTCATCATTAACAGCAACAAATCGGCCACGAACAACAGGATAAAATTTATCAATCACAACTTGATTAGTGATGAAGTGTTGTTGCAGATCAGGTTGTTGTGCTTGACTGATGTTTACTAAAAAATAATTAGGAGTACCTTGAGGTAACTGGTTTTGCCATTGTTGTACCATGTCGTTACGCATGACCAAGACAATCAATAGCAACATAATAGTCACAGCAAAACTTATCAACTGCACACTATTATCCATTGCTCGGCGATGAATTCTTGCCCAAGCTAACTGCCAAGCACCCATTTTACCTTGGCCGAGTTTACGCCCCACCCAAATTAAACCATAGGTAACACCTAACAAACTGACTACCAAAATAATGCCAGAAATAAACAGGATAGCGCTCACTTTAATATTTTGACTATATGCCCACATCAACAAAAATATAGCACCGCCTGATGCCACAAACTGGATCAACCTAGAGCTTAAATTTGCACCTAAATCGCGGCGTAACACCCGCAGTGGAGATACCGAAAATAGTTTCAGTAGAGGATATAATGAAAATAATACCGCACACACAGTACCAGTAAAAACAGAAATAATAAGTGGTCGCCAATGCCACACGTCTAGCGAAACGTCAACTTTGCCAGCAATAGCCGCAACTACTAACTGCTGTATAATAAAGCCCAAAATTACGCCAATGGTGATACCCAGTGCGGTAATAAACAAAATCTGTAATAAATAAATGTGTTGCACCATTTTTTTCGGTGCACCTAGGGTTTTCATAATCGCGACTGGGTCGTAATGACGCATACTATAACGCTGCGCCGCCACTGCTATAGAAACGGCGGCCAATACAATCGCCAACAAACTCGCTAATAAAAAATACTGCCCAGCCCTTCCCACTGCTCGACCAATACCAGATTCGTCGTCTTCGATAGAATCCCAATCATGAATCTCACGGTCAAGTTGTGGCTCAAGCCAATCGTAATAATCATCTAAATCACCACTATCGCCCGTAAAAAAATAGCTATAGTCAATCCTACTACCAGGACCTTCAACTTTTGTTGCAGCTAGGTCTACTTTTGAAATCAAGACTTTAGGATCACCACCAAATACACTAAAACCAGCGTCAGGGACTTCAGTCAACACTTTGCTGACCTTAAATATCATGTCACCTACTTCAATATTATCGCCAACGTTAATCGCCAATGTTTGAAACAATTGTGATTCAATCCAAGCCTCTCCTGAAGCAGGCAGACGATTTATAGCGATACCTTGAACAAACGGCTTTTCAGCTACTTTGACTGTGCCTTTTAGAGGATAACCTATATCTGCCGCTCTCAAATCTACCAAGTCCATTTGTTCATTAGCAAAAACCATAGAGCGGGCATAGGTTTGATGAGCCGTGTCTAAACCCATCAGTTGGGCTTTTTTAATCCAAGCAGGATCAATAGGGTTGTTTGACTCAAGTACTCTATCTGCAGCAATAAACTCGGCACTTTTTTCAGTTAAAGCATATTCAAGCCGTTCACTGAATAAAGAAAGTGACAGAACAGACGCAACTGATAAAATTATCGCCATTAATATAATGGTTAACTCGCCTCGCTTAGTCTCATGACGAAATAGTCGCCAGGCTAAACTCAAAGTATGATTAGTCATATCACTAACCGACTTGTCGAGCAGCTTGCTCAATAGATGTATTTGAAAAAACTTCTGTTAGCTCACCCGCTTGCATATGTAATTGACGCTGACACTTGCCTGCCAGCACAGGATCATGAGTCACTAATACTAACGTAGTATTAGAGTTTTGATTTAACTCGAACAATAACTTTTCAATTTTGTCACTGTTAGCAGCATCTAAATTACCAGTGGGCTCATCTGCAAATAAAATTTTTGGCTCAGAAATAAACGCTCGTGCTATTGCCACACGTTGTTGTTCTCCACCAGATAATTGATTGGGGTAATGACTGCCTCTATGATCAAGTCCCACCAGTTCTAGAATATCCAAGGCTCTTTTTTTCGCATCGTCATGGCCAGCAATCTCAGCGGGTAACATAATATTTTCTAAGGCCGTTAAGCTTTGTACCAACATAAAACTTTGAAAAATAAAGCCAACTTTTGCGCCTCTAAGCTGAGCACGCTGTTCTTCGTCCATGTTTTGCATGGCTTGGCCATCAATGTATATTTCTCCTTCGCTGACCTCATCGAGTCCTGCTAACAGACTAAGCAAAGTCGATTTTCCTGAGCCTGACGCGCCAACTATGGCAATCGACTCACCCGCCTTGACTTCAAAGCTAATTGGCTTGAGGATCTGGAGTTGACCTTGAGTCGTAGTAACTGTTTTACTTACACCGTTTGTCTTAATCATAGTTGTTGGAGTCATAGTGCTGTTTCTTAATACCATTTCGTTACGAAATAAAATTTATTTAATATTGATCCTTATACCCTTACTGCTGATTTCAGATCAGTTACAGGCTAAAGAAACCAAATTGCTTATTCTAGGCGATAGCCTAAGTGCTGCCTACGGCCTAAAGCAAGAGCAAGGCTGGGTAAGTTTGTTACAAGATGCGTGGCAAAGTGAAAATATCAACATTGTTAACGCAGCCATCAGCGGTGAAACGACAGATGGGGCGCTTGCAAGATTGCCAAGACTATTAGAGCAACATAAACCCACTCATATATTTATTGAACTAGGTGGCAACGATGGCTTGCAAGGTCACCCAGTGAGCAAAATGCGTAACAATTTAGACAAAATCATACAGTTATCTCAATCAAATGAGGTAAAAGTCATTTTGCAACAAATGCAAATACCGACTAATTACGGTAAAAGATACACCCAAATGTTTACTACTAGTTATGCACAGCTGGCTGCAAAGCATGCTGTGATAATGCTTCCTTTCTTTTTAGAAACCATTGCCTTAGATAAAAGTTTGATGCAAAGAGATGGTATTCATCCAAATGCGGAAGCACAAATTATCATAGCAAGAGATATGCAAAAGATATTAGGTAATATTATTTTTCCCTAGCGAAATAAAAAATAACCATCTAGAATAAAATATGTATTTTCTAGAATTCATTCTGATAAGAATAGGAGTACGGTATGGAAATTAGTTCATCAGGAGCTGGTTCACTTGCGCAGACTGCCCCCACTCAAACAGGCTCTGTACAGCAGGTCAATCGAGCTGAACAGCAAGCCGCACTAGAAACACCGGCAGTGCAAGATAGTCAGTCCACGTCTTCAGAGCAAGGCCAGCGAGTTGGCTCCTTGGTTGATGTTAGCGTATAAAACGTAAATCAAAAAAAACCGAGTAAGTTAACTCGGTTTTTTATTGTCTATAAACCTAGCTGCTCAAGCCTTAGCTAAGGGCGAACATACTGCATGGGTTGATCAGTTTGTAATTTTAAATAGCGGTCTCTTAGTTTACTTTGCCTAGATTGCATTTCGATAGGTTCTCCTGCAATCAATACCCATTCGGCTGCCTCAGTCACTTCAAGAGGATCGCCAGACCAAATAACTACATCAGCTAATTTTCCAGCTTCTAGACTGCCTAACTTATCATCGATACCATAAAGTTTAGCCACGTTGATGGTTAAGGCCGCTAGGCCTTGGTCCCAAGTTAATCCATTGGCGACGGCATTACCTGCGTGTTGTCTTGCCAAGCGAATATTATGGGTCTCTATTCCAATGCTAACATTAACACCGACCGCGGCTAATCTACCGGCATTTTTAAGAGTTGAACCTAACTGATCAAAACCAAAAGGTAAGTTTGCTTCAGGATCAAGGATCACTGGAATATTGTTATCTGCCAATTCTTTAGCTACTCGCCAACCTTCAGTTGCATAGGTAATCACAATATTCAATTTAGGTTGGCGTTGTTTCAAAGCAATAACTTGACGAATATCAGCGGCCCTGCGGGCATCGACTAAAAGTGGTATTTCACCCTTAACAATAGGCACTAATGCCGCAATATCAGCTCGACTCAATTCACCATGCCACTCATCACTTGGAGTCAGAGATTTACCAATCGCAAACTTAGCTTCAGCGAGCGCTTTTTCAAGACTAACCCAAAGTACACTTCGAGAGCCTCCTATTGTATCAGCACCACTGTTACCTACCCTAGTGCTAATAAATGCTCTTGCTTTGATCACTGATTCGCTGACATCGCCTAAAGAAATCAAAGCGCCTTGACCGTTAAACAGTTGCCCGGTGCGACCCATTGAGGTGGCTGCAGTTGTTACGCCTTCAATCCGAGCAATCGCCATTAACGATGAATCAGGATTGATAGCATAAGACACATCAAACGCCGCACCAGTTTTTGAAATACTGGTCAGACTAGAATTACTGTCATTTGTGCCTCCAGAAAAGCCTACATCAACTAATCCCAGAGTAGTGCTTGCACCGATTAAACCGGGCGTCACTACCTTACCGTTTGCAACGATAATTTCGTATCCAGCTAATGCAGGCTTTCCTTCTATGACGCTTTGGATCTTGCCATCTTTTATCAGTACAGTGGCATTATCAAGGGTGCCTTGCGATGACATGGTATGCACCTTAGCCCCCACAATAGCGATGCTTTTAGCATCAACTAGTTGAGTTAACAACATACTGCCAAGCAATGTAAATGTGATTAGTTTGTTCATTTGCTGTCTCCTTCACCGGGTTGTCCTAGCTCAAAATCACTCACTGGCCATGAAGCAGGCTCATTTCGGTCATAGATTAGCGCTCCGTCTAAATAAACATGTTCTGCTTGGGCATAGGTTGAAAAGGGATCAGCTGTCCAAATTACCACATCAGCATTTTTACCTTTTTCCAAAGAGCCTGTTTGTTCAAATATACCTAAAGACTTGGCAGGGTTAGCTGATAACCATTGCCACGCTTCTGCTTGGCTAATATCAATTCCAGCTCTGCGACCATTGGCCCACGCTTTGGCCGCTTCTTGATTTAATCTTTGAATACCCAAATCACTATCAGAATGCACTATCGCGCAGGCTTTAGCAGCATGGACCATAGGTATGTTTTCTTGGATTCCGTCATAAGCTTCAAATTTAAAGCCCCACCAATCGGCCCACATTGCTGAACACACCCCTGCTTGTGCTAATTGGTCAGCCATTTTATAAGACTCAACTGCATGGTGAAACGCCGCAATTTTATAATTAAATTCTTTCATTACATCGAGCATAGTGCCCATATCGTCAGCACGGTAACAATGCATATGTACTAGAATTTCACCTTTTAATACTAAGGCTAAGGTTTCAAGCTTTAGATCACGTTTAGGTACTTTAGCGTCTTTTTTACCTGCTTCATGAGCAGCATAATATTTATCCCAGGTGCGTTGATAATCTTGCGCATCAGCCCAGGCTTGCCTATAACCGGCCACGTTCCCCATTCGAGTAGAGGGCCCACCTTTTTTGCCGTATACCCTTTTGGGGTTTTCTCCGCAGGCCATCTTCATACCATAAGGGGAGTCAGGAAATTTCATATCTTGCACGGTTGTACCTGGCAAATTTTTGACTGTCACACCTCGTCCGCCCACTAAATTGGCAGAGCCTGGTAAAATTTGCATCACGGTAACACCACCGGCTAAGGCGCGCTGAAAGCCAGCATCTTGTGGCCAAATAGAGTGTTCAGCCCAGACTTCTGCTGTGACAGGGTTAGTCGCCTCGTTACCATCAGAATGCGCTGTTCCACCAGGAGCGGGATACACGCCTAAATGGCTATGTACATCGATAATACCGGGAGTGACCCATTTCCCTTTAGCATCTATAATCACACTATCATCAGGAACAGATAAATCGTTTCCTATAGCAACAATTTTGCCATCTTGTAACAACACCGAACTGTCATTAAAAACACCACCTACCCCATCTAAAATGGTTGCATTAGTAATTAAAACACTTTTGCTAGCAATAGGTTTATAAGTGCTTGGAAAAGGATTTTGATTGATATGAAACGCTGGATTTTCGGCTTTATTTTTGCCTGAGTCTGAGCAACCTACTAAGGCAAATAAACCGACAACAGCCGCTAATTTAAAAAGCTGTCGCTTATTTTCTAAAATTTCCATGTTTTCCTCCGAGACTATGTTTTTAATATTATGGAGCAATGATTCTAACTTCGCTAACTAGGGTTATCCTAATCAGATACACATAAATTTACTAGGATTGGTTCTCTAGTGAGATCTCTTGCAGAATATCATCCGCACTTTTTAAGGCACGAATACGCATAAATAACGCCTTAGCTTCTGGATATTGACGACTCAAGTAACCTAACCATTGCTTCACCCGATTAGGATAGTATTTACCCTTATCGCCAAATAGTTCGTAACCTGAATACTGCACCAGCAAATTCTTAACTTGTTCCCATGGCATATACTGCTCATTACTTTTTATCACCTGCGCCAAATTAGGCATAGCTAAAACACCACGCCCCAACATGATATTTTCGCATTGTGATTGCTGTTGACAACTTCGCGCGTCCTTCTCGTTCCAAATTTCACCGTTTGCCACAATAGGAATATCTACATGTCGCTTTATCTTCGCAATCCAGTCCCAGTAAGCAGGTGGCTTATAACCATCTACTTTAGTTCGCGCATGAATAACTAATGAATCAGCCCCAGCATCGGCAATCGCCTGTGCATTGGCTATTGCCAAAGAGGTATCGTCGAAACCCAAACGCATTTTGGCACTGACCGTTTGTTCTTTAGGGACAGCTAGGCGCACAGCCCTGACAATTTTATAAATCGTTTCAGGTTCACGCAGTAATACTGCCCCACCTTTACTTTTATTAACTGTTTTCGCAGGACAACCGAAGTTAAGATCAATACCATGGGACCCTAATTCAACTGCTCGGAAGGCATTTTCTGCTAACCAATCAGCATGCTGACCTAACAACTGTATTTTGACTGGCACACCGTTAGGTGTGAAACCTTGATGATGTAATTCAGGACATAAGCGGTAAAATACTCGCTTAGGCATTAGTTGATCAACGATCCTGAAAAATTCCGTCACACACAAGTCAAATCCACCCACTTGAGTCAACATGTCTCGCATTAAGTGATCAACAACCCCTTCCATCGGGGCTAATGTAATATGCATAACCTAAAGTGCTTTGATTTTTTTCTGCTGACGGATGCTACATGCTTGTATAATATCAATCTGCTGCTTTGAACTCACTTTACTCCAAATTAATATTTCATCTATCATTCTAAAACATCCCAAACACATATCTTTATCATCAAGACAACAACTTCCGATACAGGGGGATTGGACAACAGGCAGTGGGATGGTCATAGTAAATTCATTCAAAATTGATTCACCCTATTCTACCAATAAGCTTGAAGGAAGACCAAAGTTTGCTAAGCATACAAAATTTATTTATCTGTTTAACTAGCTTTGGTCATCAGTTCTTTACACACTTAACGCACTTAACTTATTGCTAATGAATTGATACGTGTTGATAGCAGTGTATAAACTTATTCAATCCCCATCAGTAAACGCGGTAAATACAAGGCTAAATCAGGAACAAAGGTCACTAATAACACCATAGGTAAATGACCAAAAAATAGTAACTTAACGGTGGGGACAATATATTTATTAAGAGGTAATTTAGCCACCCCTCCTGCCATGTATAACATAGGCGCACAAGGAGGTGAAACGTTACCTAGGCCCAAGTTTACACCCACAATAGCGGCAAAATGAATAGGGTGAATACCCAGTTCTGTGACTATAGGTAAGAAAATAATCGCGGCGAGTACACCTCCAGAAATATCATCAACAATCATCCCAATAAGCAGCAGCAACAGGTTAATGACCAATAGGATAACTAACTTATGTTCTGAAATATCCAATAAAGCTTCAGCAATCTGCTTAGGGACTTGTTCAAGGATCATGGCTCGGCTCATAATAAACAAAAAGAATAAAACGGCCATGATAGAGCCAGTCATCACAACGGCCCGAACCGTTGCACTACCGAGTGTTTTAAACGTTAGCCCTTTATAAATCATAAGACTGACCGGAATCGCATATATGACTGCAATGGCCGCCGCTTCAGTCGGTGTTGCAATGCCACTATAAATAGCACCTAAAATAATAATGGGCATTAATAACGCAAAGAATGCTTTATTACCTGAGTGAACCACACCGCGCACTGCTTGTTTGAAGGGAAGAGCAGGTTCAACTTTAATGTCGGTATTATTACGCAAAAACCAAAAGTTCAATCCACAGTATATAATAGTTAACATGATGCCTGGAATAATGGTCGATAAAAACGCCGCTCCAACCGATAAACCTCCCGTGATAGAAAAGATAATCATGGGAATACTAGGCGGGATCAATAAGGCCAAAACAGATGAACAGGCAACCAAGGCTGTGGCGTGACCTTCAGGGTATCCTTCTTTTTTCATGCGCGGGATCATGATCTGTCCAATTGCGGCAATAGAAGCCGATGAACTACCCGATATTGCACCAAAAAGTGCACAGGTCACCACGGTTACTGCACCTAATCCCCCTTTAACTCGGCCAACTATTGAATTAACAAAATCAAGTAATCGCTCTGATATCCCTCCTTCTGCCATTAATATCCCAGCTAAAATAAATAATGGTAGCGCTAAAAGTGCAAATCCACTGGCTAAATTAAAGCCATGGGTCGCTAAATATGAAATGTCATTACCGGTCGTAAACGTAAATAATAACGCACCAAAACCAAAGGCGAAGGCAACAGGCGTTTCAATCAATAATAGAACAACAATAACCAGCATACATAACAGGAAAATAGTCATAGTCTGTTAACCCTTATTATTATGTGATTGCTCTTTAATCACTAACGTTTCGCGCAAATCTTTAACGGCTTGCAATAAAAAATAGCCCGCCATCAATAAAAAACCGAAGACCATACTCGCCGTCCATAGCCCTTTTGGCCATTGCAGGTATAAACTCATTCGTTGTTTCTCAATAACAAATAAGCCGTACTTGGTAGCAAAGTATCCAAAAACACAGGCGGTGATTAAACAGATTATGGAAACAAATAAACGCAGCAGGGAAATTTTAAAAGGGTCAGAAACAATCAAACCCACAATACCTCCATGAATGTGCGAACGTTGTTTAGTGGCATAACCCATACCTAAGAAGGAGACCCAGACAGCCAGTAAAATAGCCGCTTCTTCAATACCAGCAAAAGGAGACTCAAGCACATATCGCATGATAACTTGCGTAAACATTAATATGGCTAATCCTAATCCGGTAAAGACCATCGCACCACGAAGGCAATAATCGATTACAAATTGTATTGTTTGTAATATTGGGGGCTCTGAATTAGCAGGCGTATCTATCTGATGAGACGAACTGGGTGTTGCTGCTTTTTTAATATTCATAAATATGTCTTCTTTATCACAGGAAATTAAGCCTAAATAATCAATATTTTAAGCCTTAGAGAGCCTAATAAGTATTATCTTATATCAGCGATATCACGCACTAATTTCATGATATCAGTGCCCACTTTTTCTTCCATATAGGGCCACTCATTTTTATATAAGATCCCTTTAGCTTTAGCGAGATCTTCATCTGATAATTCAATGATGTTAATGCCTGCTTCTCGTACTTTCTCTAAAAAACCGTTATCAATAGATTCTGCTTCTTGCCACACCCATTGTAGGGTTTCATCCACTGCGGATTGCATTTTATTTCTTTCCGCTTCAGGAAGTCCTTCCCACCACTGTTTATTTACTAGCCAGAATGCATGTTCAAAATAATCACGTGTCAGAATGTAAGATTCCAGCACATCACGCATTTGATATATCTCTACAGCTGGACCAAATGCCCTCCCATCAACAGTGCCTAACTGTAACGCAGTGTATAATTCTGAATATGGCATTGGAACAGCGGAAAACCCCCAATTTTGGAAACGTTGAATGGCCAATGGTGACGGGATAACCCGCATTTTAATACCTTTAGCATCTTCAGGAAAACGCGTCGGGACTTTACCAACCCCTTTACTGATCGTTATGGATCCAAAACCAGTGGGAATTGTACCTAGAGCAATCAGATCCAAATCAGAAAAAATTTCATTATAAACATCAATCATGGGGCCACCGGGCCCATACACTTTATGAGCACTTTCCCAGTTATCAACCACATAACCAAGCCAAGTTAAATCTAATCGACCATCAAATTCAGATGCGCCATAAGTAATAGTCATGGGGATCACCCCTAACATTGCTTGCTCAAACTGTGAGGTCCAGTCACCCAAATCTCCACCTGGGTGATAATCGGGTTTATATAAGGCATCTTTATTGTTAAGTTTTTCTATGAATTTCTGGGAAGTGTGGTGGAAAATATGTTCAGTGTTATAAGACTGGGTGAATATAAACTTACTTTTAGCTATTGCAGTATTGATTGGTGACACAAACAACACAGTAAAAAACACTAAAATGCTCATCTGTTTGTTTAGAATAGGTATGATTTTTTTCGACACGATTTTTAGCACTATTTTAAGCCTCTATAATTAATTTTATAAGCTAGGACTGACGTTATTAACATAATGTCAATCTTAGTGAGGTTAGCATCAGTATGCTCTTGTCTTAAAGTGAAGGTAAATAAATACATCTTAACTACTATCTATTTTTACCTTTAGTCTTTCAACACCCATTAACAGGCACTATAAAGAAAATTAGTTATACATCAACTTGATGATGATTAATTCGGTTATCGCCAACTAAAAAGAGTTGGCTTGGTTTCTTAACCTAATATTTTGTTCAATTAATTTTATTTAATTAAGGCCCCTTAGCTTGGGAATGAAAACGAGGATCCTTCTCTAACACCGCTTGATGGCCAACGCTGAGTAATGGTTTTACGTTTTGTATAGAAACGTACACCATCAGGGCCATAGGCGCTAAGATCACCAAACAACGAGCGCTTCCATCCACCAAAGCTATGATAAGCAACTGGCACCGGTAGAGGCACATTAATGCCCACCATACCGACTTGAATATGATCTGAAAAGTATCGAGCAGCTTCACCATCACGGGTAAAAATACAGGTGCCATTACCGTATTCATGATCGTTGATTAACTGCATTGCCTCTTCCATAGTTTTCACACGGATCACTTGCAATACAGGCCCAAAAATTTCTGCTTTGTAGCTGTCCATATCAGAGGTAACACTATCGATTAAAGTGGCACCTACAAAAAAACCATCTGGGAAACCCATTACCTGTGGTTTACGACCATCAACCACTATTTTTGCACCTTGATGCTCAGCACTGTTGATGTACCCAACCACTTTTTCTTGATGTTGACGAGTGATTAAAGGACCAAAATCGTTACTGGGATCACTATGAACACCCACGCTTAAGCCTTTCATCGCTTCAGTCATTTTACTGATTAATGCATCGCCCGCGTCATCGCCTACAGCAACAGCGACTGATAACGCCATACAACGTTCACCAGATGAACCAAAGGCAGCGCCCAGCAGTTGATTAACCGTATTATCCATATCTGCATCAGGCATCACTATTGCGTGATTTTTTGCTCCACCTAATGCTTGACACCGTTTGCCGTTGGCACTGGCCGTGGCATATATATGTTCTGCAATAGGAGTCGAACCAACAAAGCTAACCGCTTTAACACGCTGATCGCTTAGCAACACATCAACGGCTTCTTTGTCACCATTAACAACATTCATCACACCGTCAGGTAAACCCGCTTCTTTTAGCAATCGTGCAATATAAAGTGTTGAGCTAGGAGAACGCTCTGAAGGCTTAAGTATAAAAGTATTACCGCAAACGATGGCTAGTGGAAACATCCACATCGGTACCATGGCAGGAAAGTTAAACGGTGTAATACCTGCAACTACGCCTAGCGGCTGAAATTCACTCCAAGAGTCAATGTTAGGCCCTACATTTTTACTGTACTCACCTTTGAGTAATTCAGGCGCCCCACAAGCAAACTCTACATTTTCGATACCGCGTTGCAATTCACCAGCAGCGTCATGGCAAATTTTTCCGTGTTCTTCACCAATAAGCTTCACAATACTGTCAGCGTCTCGTTCCAACAGCTCTTTAAAGCGAAACATAACCCGAGCACGCTTGATAACTGGCGTGTTACGCCATTGAGGAAATGCTGCCTGTGCACATTCAATGGCACGTTCTATGGTTTTTTGTGAAGCCAATGCTACTTTTTTATCTGCTTTACCGGTTGCAGGGTTGAACACATCTTGGGTGCGTTCACTTTCTGTTAGCAATTCACCGTTTATAAAATGGCCTACAATTGTCATTTTTTTGTCCACATTTTTAAAGGCAGTAATCAACAGCACATTGTAAAGATTGTTTAACGTTAATAATTTTTGGTTATATATGTTAGCTATATAATTTTAATCAGTTTCACTTAGTGATTCACCCAGTGCATTCACTAAACTGTCAATTTCAGAAGGCTCAACGGTGAATGGCAGGCCCAGTTGAATAGTATCGCCACCATAACGAACATAAAAACCTTTCTGCCAACATTTCATTGCAATTTCGTATGGGCGCAAAGCGGGTTGTCCCGGTACTGCATTAATAGTTAACGCTCCAGCTAAGCCATAATTTCTAATATCAGAAACATGTTTACTACCATTTAAGCTGTGTAGCATTTCCTGAAAATGTGGTGCCATAGATTCAACACGTTCCGGTAATTTATCAGTAGCCAAAATATCTAATGTGGCTAAAGCAGCAGCACAAGCTACAGGATGCGCTGAATAAGTATAACCATGTGGCAATTCAAGCATATATTCAGGACCTGCATTTTCCATAAATGTATCGTAAATTTCCTGCTTAGAAATAACAGCACCCATAGGAATGACACCATTAGTTAACTGTTTAGCAACAGTCATAATATCAGGCACCACACCAAACTTTTCGGCGCCTGTATTCGATCCCATTCGACCAAAAGCGGTGATCACTTCGTCAAATATCAATAAAATATTATGTTTATCACAGATTTCACGTAAACGTTTTAAATACCCGACTGGAGGGGGTATAACACCTGCCGAGCCAGCCATGGGTTCAACAATAACGGCCGCTATATTAGACGCATCATACAAAGCAACCATGTCTTCAAGGTTATCAGCTAAATAAGCGCCTTCATTTGGCATTCCTTTGGTGAATGCATTACTGGCCAGTATAGTGTGCGGTATATGCCCTGCTTCAATACCTTGCCCAAAAAGTGCACGGTTAGGGCCAATGCCTCCCACACTAATACCACCAAAATTCACGCCGTGATAGCCTTTGGCTCGACCAATAAATCGAGTTTTACTCGCCATACCTTTTTTACGCCAATATCCACGGGCAATCTTTAACGCCGTTTCAACTGAATCAGAGCCAGAGCCTGTGAAAAATACCCGATTTAGGCCGTCAGGCATAAGCTCTGTTATGCGATGTGATAATTCAAACGATTTAGGGTGTCCGAACTGAAAAGCAGGAGAATAATCGAGCTCTTTAATTTGACGGCTTACGGCTTCAGCTATTTCAGGACGACCGTGACCGGCGCCACATGTCCACAAACCTGACAGTCCATCAAAAATCTTTCTTCCTGTCGCCTCAGTATAATAACGCCCTTGGGCAGCAACGATGAGCCTTGGATCTTTTTTAAACTGACGATTTCCTGTGTAAGGCATCCAATGGGAATCAAGCTGTTCTTGGCTTAAGCCACAGTACGCAGGGTTATTATTAATATTGTTCATGTTGCACCTACTGGAACGTATAATTAAATTTATTGAATTGAATTTGACTGATTTAACAATGTCTATTATCAACAATCAATTAGATTAGTAAATTAAAATATTTTTAACTTAAGTTAAGCATTTACTTATCTAAAAAATCATTGTTAAACTGTCTTGCTAGTTAAACTTACTATTTTTCAGTACCGGAAAGCACATTATGATTAAGGCAAAAAACTTATTACCTCGACAACTTGGTGATACCCATATTCGACTACTACGTGTATTCAAAGTAGTAATCGAATCAGGTGGTTTTGCCGCGGCAGAAATAGAGCTAAATATTAGTCGTCCAGCAATAAGTTTGGCTATAACAGAATTAGAATCACTATTAAAAATGCGTTTATGTCATCGCGGACGTTCTGGCTTTTCAATTACAGAACAGGGCAATCAAGTCTACGATTCAACGTTACAACTTCTTTCCAGTTTAGAAATGTTCAAATCTCAAATAAACGCAATCAACACTGACTTAGTAGGTGAATTGAATATTGGTATTACCGATAACATGGTTACTATCCCACAAATGCGTATTACAAGATCACTCAGCACATTAAAATACCGGTCGTCTGAAATTATAATCAATATTAGAATGATACCGCCCAATAAAATTGAAACCGCTATTCTTGACGGTCAATTGCATATCGGCATTGTCCCTGATCTTCGGACTTTACCTGGCTTAACGTACATGTCTTTATATAAAGAAAAATCATTATTATATTGCAGCGAAATGCATCCCCTTTTTAATCAAGATATAGGTGTTATCAGCGATCAGACTTTAGCCCAGTATGATGGGGTGATGCCAAGTTATCCTCAACCAGCAACCATAAAACGACAACAAAAAGTACTTAAGGCAGCAGCAAGTTCAACTGATCGTGAAGGTATCGCTTTTTTAATTCTGACGGGGCGATTTTTAGGATTTTTACCTGAACATTTTGCTCAACGTTGGGTCACACAAGATAAAATGCGTGCAATCGAAGCACATAACAGAAATTTTGATACTCACTATTCAGCGATCACGCGAAAAGGAGCCAGACAAAACTTAATACTTGAAGCATTCTTAGAAGAACTAGAAAAAACAGGTTAAAGCATTAATAAACAGTGATAAAACCGATCTTTTTTCTCAGCGCTCACTGCAATTACAGGTATTATCACCTGATAAAAAGAGGGTAGAGTAAAATCAAAATCTATTCCTCTAAAACCCAAGTATTCCGCGCCTACGTTTTCTGCCTTAACTCGACACCCTTCTAAAATTTTGATACCTGCAAAAAGCAATAACAAATTTTCATCGTTATTGAATCGGATATTTAAAGTCGCTTTATGGTAACTATAATGGGCGATGAGATTTGCTCTTATTGTTGCGCGTCAACCCGACAAAATAAACGTGCACTTCAGACTATTTATATAAAGAATGCTGTTATAGAGAGTGCAGGTATAGAGAATCTCAAATAAGTTTTATCGATTTTGCTAAATAAACCACTCAGCAAGTAAAAACAGTGTTTTAAAGTCGGCTTTGCTACTTATTTGTCCCAGCAGTATTTTTTTGAAGATTTAACATGTTAATTCAAATGCTGTTTCAAAAACGAATCCATGGCCTTAAAAACGTTATGACGATTTGCTTGAATTGATAGTTAATCAAATTTTTATGGGCGGTTTGATAAGCCGTTTAACAACCATCATCCACTTTAAAAAACTAAAAGAACAGTCGCCTGCTCTTTCAGTTTGGTTTTTCAACTTTTAAAAAAATTACATTTTAGGAAGAATAACAGTATCGATTACGTGAATAACCCCATTTTTAGTCTTCAGGTCAGTTTGCGTGACATTAGCGTTGTTAACTTTCACACCATCTGAAGTATCAATCATTATGTCACTGCCTTGGACGGTGGTGGCTTTACTTAACTTGACCACGTCTGCTGCCATAACTTTACCTGCAACAACATGGTAAGTCAGGATAGCGACAAGTTTGTCTTTATTTTCAGGCTTAAGTAAATCTTCTACTGTACCTGCTGGCAATTTTGCAAAAGCTGCATTAGTTGGTGCAAACACTGTAAAGGGACCTTCACTTTGTAGCGTTTCGACTAATCCTGCGGCTTTTACTGCGGCCACTAGAGTACTAAATGCAGGGTTACTCGCAGCTGTTTCTACAATATCTAATTTCGCTGACTTGTGATGCATTGCAAATGCACTAGTTGTAAGGAATGTTAAGGATAATATAGCAACTGATACAAATTTCGTAATAGACGTTTTCATTCTTTTCTCCACAATTTTAACAACGTTAAGGAAATAATTTCTATGACTAATAGCGCTTGTCACACATTAACAAGGCAATATTAAGCACTAGATGAATACCTACTTCGTTATTTATTTGATCACAATGCAGAGACGAATGGTGGAAAAAATGAGTTAAATGAATCTGCGTTTGCAGTGAAAATAATTTCATTGGCCAGCCTATCTAGATAACATCACACTGATTTATAAATCTAAAGGAGTGGCCTCATTAAAATAAGGATTATCTGCGGAGTCACTTCACAGATAAATCCTTCCAATGTTGAATGCTCATGGAATGAATGTACGTATTCTATTAACTCAATCTATTAGAATAATCTGTTAGAACAATCTGTTAGAACAATCTCTTAATTCACCTTATTAATTTAGTTAGGGTAGTCATTTCTCTGAGTCTTATAACCACTAAGCTCAAAACAAAAATCAGCCATGACAGTCTTAGGCTGCCGCCGCCATCACTTGTTTCGGGGATTTCTGGTATCACTGGTGTAGAGTTGGGATCATTAGGGTCTGTGCCAGCTTCAAATTCTGCAATGTTGCTACTACCATCGTTATCTGCATCTTGCTGTGCGTCACTTCTATCGAATGGATTTAAATTGTTAGCCATTTCATAAACGTCTGGTAGATTATCATTGTCGTCGTCAGTATCAGCATTATTACCGGTTCCGTCATTATCAAAATCAACACTTTCTGCTTCGTCTAAGGGAAAAGCGTCATCAATATTGTTGACTAAATCGCCATCTGAGTCATGTGTACCATCTAATCTAAATTCATCTTGAGGTAACCCAGCAAATACCAGGCTAACAGGCTGATTTAGACCCCCAGCAGCTGTTTCCACAAATACATTTAGGAAGCCTCCTGATCCCCCATCATATTTAAGGACTTGGTCAGTGTCAGTGCTGCATATGTAAATATTGCCCTCAGGTCCAATAGTTAAACATCCGGGCTGACCTAAGCCACCGCTACCGGCGCTAATAAAGCGTCCTAAAAACTTACCGCTGCTATCAAACTGACTAAGGTCTTTACTGCCTGCATTGGTCACATATATATTCTCGTTACTGTCGACGGCTAGGTGTTCAGGTTTATCAAGACCTTGAGTACTCAATATTTGTGGCGCTGCGGTTAAATCATTTAGATTGAAAGACAACAATCTATTTGTATTTCTTGCGGCGGTAATAAGTCGATTACCATTTACAACAAAATCTCGCCAAACTGCAGTGTCACTTGTTGAGTCGCCTACCTGGTTACCCGACGCGAGTAGACTAAATGATTCAATATGACTGCTTCCTAAGCCATTGTTAACCAGTAGTGTAGCGTTATCTTGAAAAGCCAAATGTGCAGGAAAATTACTACTGAGTGAACTTCGTTCAATAACTTGCCTGACAGTATTAGTTTGTCGGTCGAAGGCAAACACGTCGCTAAAAGCAATAAAAAACAATTGCTGAGCATTAGATAAAATTGCATCTGAGCGAAATGAAAAACCACCTACTGGCACTTCAAATAAACTTGCTATAAATGATCCGGTTTGACTGTTATAACGCAACACATTGTCAGTGCCAGCGCTCACGACCCAAGCTTCAGTATCGATTAGCTTAGTGGGTGGGAAATAATCAGGCACACCGTCATTATCATCATCAAAGTCGGTTCGGTCACCCATGCCGTCTTGGTCATTATCTTTTATTTCTTGAAAATCATTATCTAGCTGATCTGAATTTTCACCGACCCCATCGGCATCCGCATCTATGGTTTCTAAAGGGTCAAGCGGTAAAGCATCGGCCGAGTCATCAGTGCCATCATTATCATCATCACTATCGGTATTATCTCCAATGCCATCTTGATCGGTGTCTAGTTGTTCGTCAAAATCATGTGGAAAAGCGTCTTTGTTGTCCCCAACGGTGTCTAAATCTGAGTCCAAAGACTCAGTTGGGTCAAACGGAAATACGTCACTTTCGTCAAACACAGTGTCGCCATCGCGATCGGTCACACTTGGCAATAACGTTGCTATTTGTGTTTCACTAATGGCAACGCGTAATGCCGCATTTACTTGCGCAAAATTGTTAATCGTTGCCGAGTTATTTGCAACCACTTCGTCACCACAAGACACAGCAGCACAAGTCACGTCTGGATTAGAAAATATACTTAGCCCAAAGTCACGATTAACGTCACCGGTGCCGATTGAACTCATCATGGTGTTAAATTTACCTTGCACAATTAATGCACCCGCGGCGGCCTCAGCACCCTGTGGGTTATCATTAACGCGCTGATGTCCCGCTCCAAAATTATGTCCAATTTCGTGAGTAAAAGTATCGATACAATTTGAACCACCACTGATACCGACATTGCTTACGTTTGCCAAATAATCCACATCAGGGTTGGGGAACATAGCAATGCCACACACTTCACGCTCGTTTAAGTCGTGGGTTCGGATCATTGAAACTATATCTGCACCAAACATATCTCGAAGTGTTGCAAGACCCTCCAGTGATGGGTCTGTATCAGTATTTGGATCATCATCTAATGCAGATTGCAACTGGTTGAGTGCAACTATACTTGAGGGATTGGGATAATTTATAAATTGGCTATGCACAAGGCGTAAACGCATATTAATGCGACTATCAAAAAATGTCTGATTAGCTTTGAAAACCAGATGTTCCATTAATGTTTGGGTCATATCATCAGGAAAAGTATCAACGATGTTCTGGGTGAATAAAAGCATAAGGTCTACCACAATAACATCATCGTTTTTATTGGCTAAGTGGTTTTTTTGTTCTAGGTTTGGGAAAGCCTTTAGCTCACCAACAACATCATTCTCATATAATCCCGGTGTGAGTCCAGACAAGCCGATATCAACAACAAATACTTGTTCACCGCGCTGTTCAATCAGTAAATGTTGACCGTTACCAAACAATTCCCCAAAACCACTATTATTTCCTTGTGTATACATAAGCGTCCAATCTTTAGCGTCAGCTTTAAATGATGACAAGAATGAACGTGTTCCACGTTTATTATAAGTCACCTCATTGATAGCAATATCAATAGACGTTTGGCTTAAATTGAGTGTAAAACGGTAATTGGTGTTATTTTTTTGTGTTGAGTTTTGTGCAATCGATAATAACTTTTTATTTGGAGCCAATACTTTTTGTATTGATTGTGTTTTTATCGTCTTTAGGTGAGTAGGCACAGGGAAAAAAATATCATCAGCTTGCACAAATCCTGCTGCAAGGCAATACATTAGACCTAATACAATAACCAAACTAGTGCGACAAAACATAAAAACTTCCTTTGTAGACCATAAATATTGAAATTTTAACAACAAACGTCAAACCGATATATGCAACATCACTGATTCAACAGGTGCCTTTATCTTCCTATACTCCTTTAAGTTAGAGGAGCAAGTAAGGTATTTAGAATATCATCCGTTAAACTTAAGTTACCTTGGCTAACTTCCTCTGATAATAAAGCATTAGCCAGTTCTGCTTTTTTATTTTGGATCTCTAGAATTTTTTCTTCAATAGAATTTTCAATAATCAATTTATATACAAATACGGGTTTATCTTGACCTATACGGTAAGCTCGGTCGGTAGCTTGATTTTCTACAGCGGGGTTCCACCAAGGATCAAAATGGATCACCGTATCAGCGGCGGTTAAATTCAAACCTACACCACCCGCTTTTAAGCTAATCAAGAATACGGGAACTTTACCTGACTGGAATTGTTCAACTATTTCTTGGCGGTTCCTAGTGCTACCTGTTAGTTTCACATAAGGAATATTGCTGGCGACCAGCTGCGTTTCAATCAACGATAACATGCTGGTGAACTGGGAAAAAATTAGTACGTTTCTTCCCTCTTCAACCATCTCTGGTAAGGTCTCCATTAAAAATTCAAGCTTAGCCGATTGTTTAATAGACTTAGCGCTAGGCAAAGATAATAGCTGTGGATGATTGCACACCTGACGTAATTTTAGTAACGCATCAAGAATTTCAATTTGGCTTCGCTGCAACCCCTTTGCTGCAATAATTTCTTTTAAACGAGTATCCATAGTTAAACGCACAGACTCATATAATTCCGCCTGTTTACCCTCAATTTTTAGCGTTTGTATGATAATCGTTTTTTCAGGTAATTCTTTGGCAATCAGGGTTTTACTACGGCGTAATATAAAGGGTTTGATGCGTTGATTAAGCAAAACCTTTCGCTCGTGATCATTATGTTTTTCAATGGGTGTTTTAAACAAACGAGTAAATTGTTTATAACCAGCTAAAAAACCGGGCAGTAAAAAGTTAAATTGTGCCCAAAATTCACCTAGATGGTTTTCCATCGGAGTGCCTGTTAAACATAACTTATGCTGAGCCTTGAGTGTCAACATCGCTTTATAAAGCTTCGTTTTTGGGTTTTTGATGTAATGGGCTTCGTCTAAAATTAAGTAGTAATAAACGTGCTTTTGATGCACTTCAGTGTCTTTTAACACCAGCGGATAACTGGTGATCACAATATCGTACTGATCCAAAAGCTCAAAATTCTCTTGCCGCTTGGCCCCATTAATAACGATGTAAGACAAATTTGGTGTGAATTTATCTATTTCTTTGCCCCAATTAAATAACACACTGGTAGGCGCAACAATTAAACTTGGTCCATTCAACCGACCTTGCTCTTTCTCAAGCAACAAATGACTCAGTGTTTGAATGGTTTTACCCAAACCCATATCGTCAGCCAAAATACCATTAAGCTCATATTCACGTAAAAACTGTAACCAATTCAGCCCTTGATGTTGATATTCTCGTAATTCAGCGAGTAATAACGTGGGGAGAGGCACAGCTTGGATCGCGTTAAAATTTCGTAATTTATCAGCTAGATGCCGTAATTTACTCGCACCTTTGGTGATAATCCCTTGGTTATCTAATTCGCTGAGGGTTTGATGACTTTGAAAACGTGACAACTGCATAGTGCCATCGTCTTGCAAGGCACCTGGCATCAATAATTCGACAAACTGTTTCAGTAAAGGCCGAATGCTTTGATAACGCAACGCAATGAATTTTCCACCAGAAAGGTCAACAAATACCTTTTCATCACTGTCGATATAAGTTTCGTCATTTAGCAGAATATCTTTAGGCAGTTGCTCTAATGCGCTAAGCAAAATAGGAAAAGCCGCCACACTTTGACCATCGATATTTAAGCTTAAACCGATAGAGAAAAAATCATGGCCCTCATTTTGTTCTACATTGGCATCAAATACACTATCGGTATCTAATTCTTGATAATGAAAACTTGCATCATATTCAATTTGCCAACCCTGCTTTTTTAGCTGTGGCAGCTGATTATGTAAGAACGATAAATTTAGATGCCGTCCTTGCAACATCATCATATAACCACCCTCAAAGCCTTTATATGAGGTGCTATATTGCGATTGAGAAATAAAATGCCAAGTTTTAAGTGACTCCATGATCATTTTTTCAAAAGCAAAATCGCGATAAATGCTGTCTTTACCCTCTTCACTAGGTAACTGATGTTTATTATTTAAAGGGCTTATAAGTTGCCCATGATAAGCAAATAACAATGAAAGTTGGGTATTATAAGCTTGGTTTATGTTCGGCGTAGTGAGGCGTATATGTGGCACTGGCCGTGATAAAATAAACTCTTTTTTAAGTGTTGGCTTTGGTAGTTTTTGAGCTAAATCACCCAAAGTCATATCTAGTTTACTCAATACCCAGGGCATTTTTTCTTCTGAAAATGCTGGGCTATGTAAAAATTGAACATCAAATTCGCTATTCAAATCCGTTTCAATCAAACCTAAACGATTAGTTTTAGCGTTGTAGTAACTAATGGGCTGTGACTTTATCAGTGTGATATCAGTATTAGCGTTTTCTAGAACAAGACTGAGTTTGTGAACAGTGCTGCGCTTTTGCCACTGCCAGCTTGCTTTTATAGGCTCTCCTAAAGAAATGGGGTGATTTAAATCTGCGTTATCCTGCCAGAAACATCGACCGGTGCTCACCAACAAATGAAACACTTTATGTAACTTAATATCACTAGAGTAATGCTGGCTTCTGATAACAGAACTAATAATCTGTACATCTTGATCATCCACAAACGGCTGTTTAATTAGATAACTATCTAAATTTTCATACGTTAGGGTGCGACTCCAGCCCCCACTTTTTTTCAAACTAGAACTTTTTACTGCCAACTGTAAATAATCATCTGGCAAATAATTATTCTGATTAAGAAAATACAGTAGCGCTTTTTTTTGCTGAAAAACTAAAGGTTCTTGAGAGGCAAAATTATTTAGCCATTCTTGAATTAAGTTGTTTGATGCCGAACTAACATGCATACGTGCTAGATAATGGTGAGCCAATGCGGCAGCATGTTTACAATCGTGCTTAAGATAACAATTACAATATGCCTGAGCTCGGCCTTTACTTTCATCATATTCAAAACGTGTTAGATACGTTTCATTTCGATTAGATTCACTTCTAATAGAACCTCTCAATACCTGCTCATCTAAGGCAGCACTAATTACAGAGTTCAACTGATGAAGTCTTAACCCTTTTGCCCAAGTTTGTTTGCTTAAAGCCGCTTGCAAGTTAGTTTTGTTAAACATATTTAAATCGAGTACCTAATGCTAAGTTGTGTTAACTGGAATGTGCTAACGAAATGTTCTGACTACGTAAGGAAACGAGAGATAAGATAAATCATATAGCCAATTTTTGTAACCTTCTATTTTTATGATTACTTCATAATTAGCTACTGACTTTAAAACCCTTCACAATGGAGTATGTTCTGAGGTTACATGTGTATCACAGCATTGATAAGAAAAGGTCTATAATTTTCATTGTGTTCTAACGTATCGAATAGCGGTAACAGACTTACTGTCTGTTCTTTCAAAGAATATGCCAAGCCAGTGAGAGTGAGTCTGGCGATGCAGCACCGAAATTAATTAGAAGCCTTCCTAACGGATGTCATCACTTCAAATTAGTCACGTAAACAGCAACAATTATCGACACTTGTTTACCGTGTAAAAAGCCTGACATACCAGTAAATGAATCGTCAGCCAAGTGTGAATGTTTACTAGGTGTGAACGTGAGTCCAGCACGACTGCTTTTTTTACTTTTTTACATCCATGCAGGTGACATCTTGTGCTATTTGAATGGACGAAGTGGCGCTTCTAAAAAATCCAGTTTCACACTTATAATGGGCTCAAGAGCAACAAACTTTACAGCCTTTTTCGCACTTTTTTTCAAGACTCTTTATTACTTACTGTTACTACTTACTGTTATTACCTGATTTTTAGCCAAATGTTGGTTACAAAAACAAAAAAAAGGTGGATCAAATGGATTTTATTTGAACAAGGCATGCGGCTGCTACAGGGGATACCAATGCGCGTAATGCATTCTTTAAAAATGCATAAGCATTTACATCGCCACTCCTTTATAATCCCCCTAATTTCAAAGCCAACGATAAAACAAGGCTTAAGCATACATGTTTGAACAACTAGAACTAGATGATGATCTGATCCACGCTGTGTCGGATTTAGGTTACAAAGAGCCCACCAGTATTCAATCTCTGGTCATCCCTCAAGCTATGAATGGCAAAGATATATTAGCCTCTGCCCCTACAGGCACAGGTAAAACGGCTGCATTTTTATTACCTGCTTGCCAGTTTTTGTTAGATTACCCCAGACGCCAACCGGGTTCGACGCGAATTTTGATCCTTACCCCTACCCGCGAATTAGCCCTACAAATTTTTGAGCAAGCTAAAGCGATTAGTAAATATGTGCCACATATCACATGTGGTGTAATAACGGGTGGCATTAACTATGGTACCGACCATGATTTATTGGATCAAAATCTTGATATTTTAGTCGCCACACCTGGCCGTTTATTTGATCATATAGAAAAAGAAAGTTTTGATTGTCGTGATATCGAATGTTTAATTTTAGATGAAGCTGACCGTATGTTGGATATGGGTTTTTCTCCTATTGTAAACCAAATTGCTGCAGAAGCGCGCTGGCGTAAACAAACGATGTTGTTTTCAGCCACCCTTGAAGGAAACGGTATTGCCCGTTTTTCTGATGAGTTACTCAACGATCCTGTTGAATTAGAAGCTGATTCAAGCAGAAAAGAGAAAGGTATTATTCATCAGTGGATACATCTGGCAGATAATGCAAATCATAAACTAGAATTACTAATACACATTTTAAGTACACAAGTAGAAACAGCCATCGTTTTTGTTAAAACTCGTGAACGCTTAGCGACATTAGTTGGCCAGCTTCAATCTGTCGATATTGACTGCGTCTGGTTACAAGGTGAAATGCCACAGGATAAACGTAATACCGCGATGGAGCGTTTCCGTACAGGCGACGTAAATATATTAATCGCCACTGACGTGGCAGCGCGTGGCATTGATGTGGAGAATATTAGTCACGTCATTAATTACGATATGCCTCGCACAGCTGATGTATATGTTCATCGTATTGGTCGAACAGGCCGTGCCGGAAACAAAGGCACCGCTATTTCTATTGTTGAAGCTCACGATATTGGCGTAGTACCAAAAATTGAACGTTATACCGAGCAAGTGCTTAAACGCAGGGTGATTGCAGCATTGCGCCCTGCCAATAAAGAAGCTAAACCACCTGCTAAGAAAAAAATTAGTAATAAGACAAAAAAAGCAGTCATTAAAGCCAAACGTACCGCTAAAATCAAAAAGCGTAAAAATAAAGGGCGAGGCAAAAAGACCCCTTAACCCTAATTTATCGGGGTTGTGTGTTAAACATCTTGGCGAATTTCAACTAAATTGAAATTTGCTTGGGTGTCACCTATCACCATGATCTTGCAGCGCCCCCAACTTTTAGGAATTTTCCACTCAGTCTCTTCCGCAACGGTGTATTTTTCTCTTTTATTGGCACAACGCAGTTCTACTGTATCTAATGTGCCAATGATATCGCTAAAGATAAAACGATTACGACTAAGAGAATGCCACCAATCACCGTTGTTACCTATTTCTCCTTTAATAACAATAAAGTCTTCGCTTTTTAGGACCTGTCTAGCTTGAATGGCATATTTTTCTAATACCTTAACCTTTTTTTCGCTATCAGGACGTTGCCTAATGTGTGCAAATGTCTGCAAAGCATCAGAAAATAACGATGCTTTTATTTCCAAAATAAACTTTTGATGCAACAGATAAAGGTAATACTGATCACCAACATGCTCATTACTTTTATTAGAAAAAATGGCTCGTCTGAGACTGCTTAATTGAGAACTGTCATGACCTTGTGCTTTTTCAATTTCAGACTTCAGCATCCAAAACCATGCGTCTTCGTAGCTATTCCAAATTTTACCTTCACCCATTTGGGTAATAAGTTGTTCAGCTAAAACGATATTATCTGCTCTTAATGCCTCATCCGCATTTTTATACTCCCTAACAAATCGTTTTCTTCCACCCTTTGGTCCTCTATCTAATATAAAATCCAGTTGCACACTATTACGACACTGTTCGATTTTTTCTCCGTTACGGATAGCAGGAGAATATTGCCATTGTTTAATCGCTCTCAGACTAGCCTTCTCAAAACCACGAATGCCAGATGAGTCCTCAATAACAGGATCAACCACTGCACCATTTTCATCCACAACAAAACTTAGCTTTACCCATCCTTCATTACCATTTCGGGCCGCCTTGGTTGGGAATTTAGGTGGAACACGTTCGATAGGTTTGGCGGGAATAATACTTTCTACCAATTCAACACTGGATGATGAGTCAGGTTGTGCGATTAAACCACACGAAAATAATGATAAAGCGAGCACAGAGAATTTCATTTTACATCCTTAAAAAGTGATATTATATGGCAAATTTTTATGGGCTAATAATAGAATTGTTATAATCGATTACAAGCATAGAAGCCGAATGTATTGGCTGAATCAAGCAACATTGTAATAATCATAAAAGGATAACATGTGAGTAAAAAAATAATCCTTGCTTCGGGCAACAAAGGTAAAGTTCAAGAACTTGCAGGACTGTTGTCAGGTTTAGGTATTGAAGTATTACCACAAAGTGAATTTAACCTGACAGAAGTAGCCGAAACAGGCACCACTTTTGTTGAAAATGCGATAATTAAAGCACGTCATGCTGCTAAGCAAACAGGTTTACCCGCTATTGCTGATGACTCCGGCTTGGCAGTGTATGCCCTTGGTGGCGAACCTGGCGTTTATTCTGCCCGTTATTCGGGAGACCAATCAACAGATAAAAGTAATATTATCAAGTTACTTAATGCCATGGCGGATGTTCCAAAAGATAAACGCCAAGCCAAGTTCTTATGTGTATTAGTGTATATGCGACACGCTGATGATCCCACGCCTATTATTTGTCAAGGTGAATGGTGTGGCGAGATCACGACTGTGCAGCAAGGTGAAAATGGCTTTGGTTACGACCCTATATTTTGGGTTAAAGAACAAAATTGTAGTTCAGCCCAGTTGTCCCCCGAACAAAAAAACATGTTAAGTCACCGCGGTAAGGCTTTAAAACTGCTGTTAGCTCAACTTCAAAATCAAATAGGTTAAAGACTTGTCACAACCACTTTCACTAAAGCTGCCGCCTCTTTCGTTATATATTCATATTCCATGGTGTGTACAAAAATGTCCTTATTGCGATTTTAATTCTCACGGGCAAAAAGGTCAGGTTTTGCCTGAAACTGAATATGTCAGCCACCTGTTAGATGACTTGACTGAAGATGCTAAATTGGTAGGCGACAGAGCTATCCACAGTATTTTTATTGGTGGTGGCACACCGAGCTTGTTTTCGGCAAAAGCTATTCACACTCTTTTAGACGGGGTGAAAAAACGGGTGAATTTGTTAGTCGATGCTGAAATTACTATGGAAGCTAATCCCGGCACAGTAGAGACCCAGCGGTTTGCTGATTACATCAAAGCAGGCATTACTCGCATCTCCATAGGTGTGCAAAGTTTTCAACCAGATAAACTAACCGCTCTTGGACGTATCCATGATGAGAATCAAGCACTTAATGCGGTGAAATTAGCCAAGAGTATAGGCCTAAATAGTTTTAATCTAGACCTGATGCATGGCTTACCTAAGCAATCGTTAGAGGATGCTATGTTTGATTTAAACACCGCCATAACGCAACAACCGCCCCACTTATCTTGGTATCAATTAACCATTGAACCCAATACTCAGTTTCATTCCAAACCGCCTAAATTACCTGAGGATGAGCTATTATGGGATATTCAAGAACAAGGTGATAAATTACTTAAGCAAGCGGGATTTGAACAATACGAAATATCCGCATACAGTCAAGCGGGACAACAATGTCAGCATAATTTGAATTATTGGCGTTTTGGTGATTACTTAGGCATCGGTTGTGGCGCACATGGTAAAATCACCCTAGCCAATAAAAATCAGATAGTTCGTACGGTTAAGGTCAAACACCCAAAAGGTTATATGGATTTAACTCGTCATTATACGAGTGATAAAAAAGTCGTGCCTAGTGAAGATTTGCCATTTGAGTTTTTTATGAATCGTTTCCGTTTGCTGGAGCCATGCCCTAAGTCTGATTATTCAGATTTTACTGGTATGCCCCTAGATGACGGTACCAAAAAAAATCTTCAAATTGCGTTAACTCGAGGGTTGTTAGTTGAATCAAGCGACGAATGGCGAGTCACGCCATTAGGTAGGCGTTATCTAAATACGTTATTAGAAATGCTGGTATAGCTGAACCGTAAAATATCTAAGTGTTATACTCATATCTCATTAAAGTGCGCTATTTATCAAGGTAAGCATTGGTGCCAGTCAACAATACATTGTAAGGCTTCAACTCTTTAATTGAGGCTCTGAGTCTATCTTCAGCTTTATCTAATTCTTCAAATTTATTACAAAACCACTGGGCCTTAAGCTTCAGAGTTTGAGCTTTAGGTCCTACAGTTTGACTAATTTCTCCGCCTATTGTTTCTAACTGGTTAGCTATGGCGGCAATTTTTTCTTCACTGCCCTCATTGGCCACCAATCCCCCGATGGCCGATAATATACCACCAACAGAGGTGCTCATTGCTTCTTCTAGCTGTTCTTCCAATTCACGGTCGACCAAATCATTAACTTGCTCCAGACTTCCGGGGCCCATGTAAAAGTTGTCATTAGCACGGATAAACTTTTCTTTGACACTCATTTGTACACGTTCGAGAGATTTTTGAAGTTTTTTCTGACTTTCATTATCTTTCACTAAGCCGCCGTACACTTGCTCTATAGTCTCTACGGCAAGCTCTACACCTTCGTTTGCTAACAAAATCATTTTAGGCACCACTTGATGGATACCGGCAGACAATTCAGAAATTTCACGCTCTTGTTGCTCATCTAAGTCAATCCATTCACCTTGAACGATAAGCTGTGATGCATGGTTAATTTGGTAAACTGTTCGTCCACCGTGCCCTATCACTCTAATCTGTTGCTCACTCACCACGACACCGTAATCAAGAGACACCTCACAATCGATGCCAGCATGAACACTAAAATTTAATAACAGTGAAAAGAAAACTAAAAAACGCATAAATTCCTAACATTTGTGATATCGCCTGTAGTTTGCCTTTAAACACAATTTTTGCAATACAAGATCAGATAAGACAGACAAAACTCAGGTTAGTCTGCAGTTAAAACTAGGTAGGTATAAACAAATAACAGTTTATTTTTTAGAGAATAGCTACTATTAAAAAATGCAATCACCCATGCACATTCAGGATCAACAACAGAAGCAGTGAATGTCTAATAGTCATTAGCAGTAGCGTCACTATTATTCACAAATGCATCTATTTTTAACAGTGAAAGCATAGTCTGATTAACAAATTTGACCTATATACATTCAAGATACAAAAAAGTGCAAAAGATATAATACTCTTATTTTATCATGCTCTTAATATCACCCTGCCATAACTAATTGCACACTACCCGCTTCTGATCTATTTAAAAAGTTATCATTACCCGAGTAAAAATCAATGACCCGCACGTTCTAAGCTTGTTTATTAATAAAACCATCGGCACTTGAGTCTGGTGTCCGATGCCAAACAGATGAAGTTAACGTATTAGCCGTGTTAGGAAAGTAAGCATCATCAATCAAAGGAGCAGTAGCTTCATCAAGATGTAATAGTGATAACAGTTCGTTGTGTTTAGGCAGGTGTCAATCCCTAAAATCACATAAACGTTTACAGTTAACCTCAGCTATAAAGCTTTGTATATTTCAATGACTTAGAAAACTACTTGCTGCGATATCACTTTCATCGCCATCAAAGTTTCAGTCTTCATGACTTTTATACCAAAAATAGCGCTACCTATCATGTGCAAAATCGTCATAAATGTAGCTATTTTTAGCTCCCAAATCAAACCCATAATGTTATTTCGCACACAGCACAACAATGAAGTTTCATCATCTACTGCATTACCTATATTGTCGTCGGCGTCCGTGACAACATCAGTTAACGTGTAAGTCAATATATCGGTAGCAGTCGGTACGGTAAATGTTGCAATACCCAAACGAACATCATCTTGGGTATCAGTAATGTCACGTAACTGTTGCATGCGGAGCTCAAAACATGCTTTCTACGCTGGTTTGAGCGCTTATAGTCACTGTGGCCTGTTCGTCAACAGATTAGTCAACAAGTGATGATGGCCAGCCATGAAAATGAACTATCGTTAATCTTATAAAATAATATAGTAGATAAAACTGTGAAGTTACTTTGCCCGCTATACGCCATTTATTTTGCATAGTGAATGACTGACTAAACAGCATAGAAGCACGCAACCAGTGAGACTTTAGGTTCGCGCTTCAAACACCTTAGCGCAATGAATAACATCATTGCGCGGCACTATAAAATCAACTCGTCAAATAAAATCAACGCGTTTTTTTAACACAACTATCCACCAGTTTTGACATCGTCTAAATGATATTTTTCAATAAGAGAATACAAAGTAGGTCGAGTAACACCTAAAAGTTCAGCAGTTTTTGACATATTATGCTCTGCCACCAGAAAAGCATTACGTATTGCCCGACTTTCAGCATTTTCCCTGACTTCTCGTAAATTAAGGATATCGATAATGGGACCATCATCTCGTAACAATAAACCTAAATCTTCCGCCTGAATAAGACTGCCCTCAGCCATTATTACTGCAGATTTAAGTTTATTTTGAAGTTCACGAATATTGCCTGGCCATTTATGTTGTTTCATGGCTTTGATGGCTGAATCACTGAAACCTTTTAACTTCGTTTTAAATTCATTATTGTATTGTGCCAAGAAGGTTTTGGCCAATAACACCACATCATTGTCTCGCTCTCTAAGCGGTGGAATTATGATACTGATCTCGCCCACTCTGTAGAATAAATCTTCACGAAAAGTTTGATCTGCCACCATTGTTGGGATATCTCTATGGGTGGCACAAATCACCCTAATATTTATCGGTATTTCAGATCGCCCCCCTACACGCTCAATGACACGTTCTTGCAAAAAACGCAGCATTTTAGCCTGTAAACCAATGGGCATATCACCAATTTCGTCCAAAAACAGCGTTCCATTCTGAGCTGATTCGATTTTACCTGGCGTGGTTTTATTGGCCCCAGTAAATGCGCCTTTTTCATAACCAAAAAGCTCGCTTTCTAGTAAATTTTCTGGGATTGAAGCACAGTTAATAGCAACAAAAGCCTTATCTTTACGCAAACTATGTTCATGAATACTGCGGGCAAACACCTCTTTACCTGTGCCGCTTTCGCCGAGCAATAAAGTACTGATATCAGTTTGTGAGATACGCTCCGCTTTTCTACTGGCTGCTAGAAGACCTTCACTTTGACCAATGATCTTGTCCATTGAAGGTGCCACTTCTGCCAAATGGCGATTTTCCATTTCCAAATTAAAAAGGTTAATGGCACGGCTAACTAAAATTTGAATAGTGTCTGAGTCTATTGGCTTTTGATAAAAGTCATATGCACCTAAATTCACCGCTTTCAACGCATTTAATTTATCATTGTTTCCGGTTACCACTATGACTTTAGTTTGTGGCGCTAAAACCAAAATTTCTTCTAAAGTGGCTAATCCTTCAGTTGCATTACTTGGATCGGGCGGTAAGCCTAAATCTAGCGTGACAACCTTAGGTTCAAAACGTCTCAATTGTGCAATTGCTGAAATTCTGTCTTCCGCAAAAATAACGTCGTAGCCTGAAAAGCTCCACTTAAGTTGTTTTTGTATCCCTAAATCGTCATCGACGACCAAAATCTTATCCATGTGTCAAAAATCCTTTGAGTTTACTTATGTAGTTGGAATTCGTAATGTAAAAGTTGTGCCTTTGTCCAGTGCGCTTTGCACCAGTAACTGTCCACCTATTTTTTCTAAGTAAGCCTTAGCATCAAACGCCCCTATCCCCATACCAGCATTGCCTTTTGTTGTATCAAAAGGCTTGAATAGACGCATACTGATAAAATTTTCGCTCATACCGCAGCCCGTGTCCACAATATTGATCAACATATATTGATTATCAGCAGATAATTCTATTCTAATATCAACGTTACCGTCATCGCTGGTGGCTTGTTGTGCATTGCTTACTAAATGATAAATGACATTACATAGTTTATCTCTATCTAAGACCACAGGCGTTTCACTACTAATTATCACATTAGGCACGGGTAAATAGGATGCGCATCTTTGTTCAACAACTTGCTTCACACTATGAGATAGATTGACTAAGCTATCAGCAGCATCTGTAGATACGTTTTTTTCTGTTAGCTGGATTAACATTTTATCCATTCTAGCCTTGGTATGCTGTAAAGTTTCAAATGTATCTTCAATAAACTCAGGATTGTCTTTATGCTGCTCTGCATTAGACAAAATCAGGTCAATTTGTGCCATTACGTTTTTTAAGTCGTGAAGAACAAACGCAGACATACGTGTGAAGGCGGCAAATTGCGCATTTTCAGCCAGTTCTTGGGCCGCTTGGTGATGAAACAAAAAGTTTGTAATTTGTGCGTTCACCGCAGTCAAATAATCTCTTAACTCCCAATTGAGTCTTTTAGTGGTGTTATCTGAACCCTGTATTGCAGCCATGCCCCAGAATTGTTCATCATTATAAATAGGAATAACCATTTGGAAAGAAACAGCATTTAAAAGGCTATGATTGACTTTTAGCCCTTCATAAACAAAGGGCCGTGTTCTAAGCTCTTCAATATCGATTATCCAGTTTTTTGATTTAAGAAAAACAGAAAATTCTAACAACACCGTTTTTTCATCTTCATTTAAATCAGACTTATCAATATTCGCCAACACCTTCAGTTCGCCGTTTTGTACTTGAATAAAACATCCAGTTTGATAATCAATTGCCTGAGTTAGGCCCCGCAAGGCGGTTGCATAAACATTCTCATTTAACTCTTTAGAGTTTAAACAGTGTGTCAACTTTAACCATTCATGTCGATAGTCAAATTGATTGGCGAAAAAATGTTTAGTAATGAATACTTTTATTTTGGTCCGAAAACTTAAAGAAAGGAATAATGTGACTAATAGGGCCAAAGATAGGACAATCAAAACAACTTGGATTGTGCCTCCCCATTGTCCGCCAAAGTATTTTACTAGGTAACCCAGCATGGCCATAATAAACAAATAACCACCTGCCACCATTAGCAGCGTACTATGCGTCACAATATCTCTGGATATATAGATTTCTACCCCCCAGTTTTTGACTCGCCTAATGGCCAATACTAAAAATGGGATCAAAGCTAAATAGATGTAACCTCTAGCTGCAATATAATTAATGTGAATTTGTTCCACCATTAAGGCGTTAGCAAAGGTAACAAACTCAAAGATGCTAGTGATAGCGAGATACAAAATCAAAGGTTTTAACGCCCACTTATTATCACCCGCCTGACGATATATTATTTCAAGTAATACCAGCACTTGTAATGCGATAACAGTCTGCAGAAGAAACAGCCATGATTGTTTATCAATACCTAAGTAAGGCATTGTTATGGCGGTAATCGGTAAAGCCAGAATCAACCACGTCTCTTTTCGACTGAGTACTTCAATAATATTAGTGAAGTTATCTTTTAAGCATGAAGCTAAAAAAAGTAACCAAAATAAATTTTTAATATTATCAAAAAGTAATAGTTTTTCGACAGACAGCGGAGAAAAAACAAACGGTGCGATAGACCATAAACAGGTCGAAGCTGTGGCAAGAATTAACAGGTACTTAGCTAGCCCTGATTTGCGGACTGTTAGCAACAGCAGCAATAGAAATGCGTAACCAATTGCACTGATTGCGTAACCAACAGATGCGATCATAGCGAGTCCTTTAGCGTTTTTTTAATACTAAACTACCAATCGAATAACCTGCCCCAAATGAACAAAGCAAACCAATATCACCTAACTTTAAATCTTTGTGATATAGATAAAAAGCAATGATTGAGCCCGCAGAAGCAGTATTAGCGAAAGTATCCAATACTATTGGAGCTTCTTCTAAAGTTGGTTGTCTGTCGAATAACTTACGGCTGATCAATGTATTCATATTAATATTAGCCTGATGTAACCACCATCTTGTAACATCTTTCGAACTGAGCTGATGCCGAGCTAAATGCTCTGAAATATGCTCTACAGCCATTGGACAGACTTCTTTAAACACCTTTCGGCCCTCTTGATGAAAAAGTTTATCTTCGGCAAAGGGATCAACGTCATTAGCACGGCTAACATAACCAAAATTTGAGCGAATATTGTTCGAATATTGAGTGACAGCTTTTGTGCTCATGATTTCGAAAACATGTTCTGAGTTTACCGTATCTGAACTTTCAACCACCATAGCCGTTGCTACATCACCAAATATAAAATGGCTATCACGATCACAATAATTCACTTGCGGTGAGGTCAACTCTGGATTTATCACTAACACAGCCTTGGCAGTTCCGGCGGCAATCATTTCATAGGCACGATGAAGAGCAAAAGTAGCTGCGGAGCAAGCTACCAACATATCAAAAGCAAAACCTTTAATACCTAAAGCACCTTGGACTTCAATCGCCAAAGCAGGATAGGAACGCTGGGTGTAAGCGCAAGCCACAATAACAACGTCAATATCTTCAGGAGTTTTATTTGCCGCTTTTAAGGCATCTTTAGCTGCGTGTATTGCCATTTCAGCTTGATCAGATAATTCATCATCCGCTCGCTCAGGAATGTTTGGACGCATTCTGTTAATGTCTAAAACGCCCTCTTTGACGTAGACGTAACGACTCTTGATACCGGAGGCTTTTTCAATAAACTCAGCACTGGAAAGTGGTTTAGGCTTGCGTTCACCTTCTTCAATCGCTTTTAAATGTTGTTGATTAAACTGCTCGGCATAAGCGTTATATGCTACGACCAATTCTTCATTACTAATACTGTGGGTGGGTTTCCATAAACCAGAACCGCTAATTACTACAGAAGGCATAATGTAAAGTCCTAACTAAAAATATTAAGCCACATATGCAAAAGAGCTGTGTGGCTGAGATTTTGCTAGCTTATCGGTTTGTAATAAAAAAGTCAGCTTCAAGCTGACTTTTAACTTTAATATATTTTGCAGACGACTTAGAACAAGCATGTTTTCGCAGCTGTTAGTAATGTATCTTTGTTTGATTTTCCTGTCACACATGCTTGTATGTCCTTTTGTTTGAAGACATAAACCTTATCGTGTGAATCAACCACACTGTTATGGTCTGCGTCTACAAAGTCAGATAACAAAAATTCACATGATCCTCATCTGACAAAGACCGATGACCACTCCATAGGGGCACAACACATATCCAGGGGTATTTTCAAAAACACTAAAGACTCTTTCATATAACGTCTGCTTGACCGCTTGACGCTTCGCCATTTCATGATTATGTTCAGTTTTAAATCACCGCGAAACTTGTCTAGTTGATTGGATTTAGTTTCACGTTCAAGCACTTTCTATCAAGTTCATTTAAACGATTTTCAATCTTATTTCGACGAGTAGAGTCAGCACTTTTCTTTTCAGACTCTAAGTCTCTACGAGACAGAGTGTATGCTCTTTTCTACCACTCCAATTCTCGACGCTCCTCACTTAACTCACGCATTTTGTCAATTAAATCATCATCATAATGTTCACCATGCTAAACAAAATTTATAATCATCTTTTCATTTTCATAAATATTAATATTAATTTCAATACTGCGACTATTGGAGTTAGATGAGTTAGGCGCTACCGGAACATTATTAACCACTTTAAATTAACGAGTCAGGGTAGGAATGGGAGTCAAGGGAGCAACAAGTTCAGCCAAGTAGCGAAAAAGTCTGACACGTGTAGTACCGCTGCGCCAAACCATACCGATTTCACGATAGGCCATATCCTCAGCAGGCATCGAGACTAAAGGTGTGGTGTTTAATATATTGTTTTGAATGGCCAACTCTGGCATAAAAGTAAAACCAAGCTTACTGTTAGCCAGTTGTACTAAGGTATACAAACTGCTGGCAGCTAATGTACTCACTTGTTCCTTGTGTTTTAAACCACAGGCACTTACTGCGTGGCCAGTCATACAATGCTCTTGTTGCAATAAAAAAATACTTTGTTTAGGCAAATCCGAGACGTTAAGGGGTACGGGTAAGCTTTCTATCAAATCGGCATGAGCAATTAAATGGAAGGGGTCGTGACCTAAAACCAACTGTTTGCAACCAGGTGTATCCATCGGTAAGGCTAGAATAATTAAATCTAAGCCGCCCTCATTTAACTGAGTCAACAAGTTAGCCGTGGTATCTTCTTGCAGCTGTAACGTGATGTCAGGAAGGTGTTGCTTAACTTTACCAATCAGCCCTTCAAAAATAAAAGGCGCAATAGTTGGAATAACCCCTATTTTGAGTTTGCCTGCTTGCCAATTCCCTGCGCTTTGTGCGAAGTCGACTAATTCATGTGCATCCGTCAACAATGCCTTACTTCTTTCGACAAGCTCTATGCCAAATGGGGTGAATAAAAAAGTTTTATGATCCCGCTCTAATAACTGGGCGCCAAACTGCTCTTCAAGATTCTGAATGGCAGTACTCAATGTTGATTGACTAACATGACAATGCAGCGCTGCCCGATGGAAATGTTGTTCTTGATGTAATATTACTAAATAGTGCAGGTGTTTGAGGTTAGGCCATTTCATATTTGTGAATCTATAAAAACGATTAATACAATCATTCTAAATTAGATTTACAAATAAAAAAAGCGCCGTTTAGGCACTTTTTTATAAGATTGAAGTTTATAATTAGTTGCCCACAGAGGCATAGGTAGCAATCTGGTTTCTTTCACCCTCAACAAACTTAGACCATTGTTTTGCCATACCACGGCTACCGTCAAACTCTTGTGCCTTGGCAAGCTGATTTAGAGCTTCGTTATATTCACCCACATTAAATTGAGCCATACCAATTACAAGATGAGACATGCCTCCATTACGCAATCCACCTTTTTCGATGGCTTGTTGTGAAGCGGCAATCGCTTGTTGCCACTTATCCATGTTTAAGTACATTTGACCTAACTGAGCATACAACTCACCCGTTTCAGATAATTTTGCGGCCGCTAACATCGCAGGTATAGCTTTTTGCGTTTCTTTGGCCAAATTCCAAGACTGAGCTAAAAACGTTAGATTACGCTCATCTTCTGGTAGCTTGCCTTCGTGCATAGCCTTTTGCATAAGCGTAGCGGCTTTATAAGGCATCTGATGATAATAATAAAGTTGTGCCAAATTAAACATGTCTGAGCCGGTAGCAACGAAACTTTTTTGCGCCGCAATTTCCATGACTGCTAATTGTTTCACTTCTTGACCAAGCTCAGCGTACATTCCAGCGAGTTGTAACCAATACTTGGGGGCTTCAAAGTTTTTAACTAACTTAAGCAATACATTTTTAACATTTTCAGGTTGTTTAAGTTCGAAATAGACCGCTCTTTGTAATACATACCACTGCTCGTCCACTTGGAAACCTAAATCATTAGTTTCAACTTGTTGCACCGCTGCGTTGATGTAGCCGGATGAGGCTGCATAATCTTGCTTTTGGTACATGGCTTGAGCCTTTAAAACCAAATTTTTAGCGGGCATATCTGTGTTCGGGTAAAGTCTGTTTTGAATAGTTTCCCATTGTTCTATTTTCAGAATGGTTTTATCAAAATTGCCACGCATCATATGTAATTGAGCCAGACTAAACAAAGTCGCTTGTTCAAAGGTTTCTGGAATGGGCTGCTGCTGCACTACGTTTTCGAATGCGACAATAGCTTGATCGTAGTTTTCAACTGCGTAATGAATAAAACCATAAAAATTATACATCATTGCTTGCTCATAGCTGTTCATTGAGCTGTGTTTCGACTTAACTTGGTCTAGCACCTCAAAAGCCTCAACTTGATTGCCGGCATCAGCTAAACTCTGTGCCCGAGACAATTGGTCGTAAACTTTAGACCGTAAAGTAGGAACACGTTTAGTTTTGCGTTCTACTTGTACTGTTTCTACTGCTTGTACTGTTTGTACTGTTTTTTCTGATATTAAAGGTGCTTCTTGTGCATTTACCACGTTGACTTGCACACTAGATAATAAGACACCAGTCAACAAGACAGGTGCCAATTTCGTTAGTAATTTACTCATCGTCATCTCTAGCTCCCAAGTTCAAATGTGACCCGCACTTCAACCCCAGATACATCCATGGGTTCGCCATTTACGACGCGCGGTTTGTATTTATATTTTAAAGTGGCATCTAAAGCCGCTTGTTCAAAAATGCCTTCTGGTGATGCTTGTAGCACCTTAGGATTGGTCACTGAACCTAACTTTGATACCGTAAATTCAATATCCACAAAACCTTCAATGCCTCGCTGTAATGCCCTTCTTGGGTAAACTGCAGCAACCCGCACTATGGGTAAAAACTCACCATCTCCTGACGCCAAAGCTAAACCTCCGTCAAGGGATACATCAGCCGCCATACCTGCACCAAAATCCATACCGCTGGTTGCACTTTCAGGATTAGGTGCATCCATTTGTGGTGGAGCCATGTCCGGTGGCGGCTCTTTAGGCTTAGGAGGCTTTTTAGGTTTTCTGTCTTTCTTTTGTATCGATTCTTCTTTCTTCACACGGACAAAATCCAGTACGCTACCTTTAGGCGCATCAGTTAATGCGCTGCCACCACTTTGAATTAAAGACTGCATCAAAAAAAATAAACCTAAAGTAATCACTGCCGCAAATAACGTAGCTAAAACCAGTCTTGATATTGTCTGTGGCATAGTCTTTGTTTGTGGCATGATGATTTAAGGCTCCTGTGCAGCGATAGACACATCTTGGATGCCTGCTGCCCGTGATGCATCCATCACTTTAATCAACACATCAGTAGTGGACTTCCTATCCGCCTGAATAACCACAGTACCTTGTGGATTTTCAGCATATAAACGTTCGATATTGGCTTGTACTGCGCGCACATCCACCTTACGTTTATTGATCCAGATTTCACCTTTGTCGCTGATAGCCACTAAAATATTAGCCCGGTCTTTCTTAACAGCAGTGGCGGCTTCGGGACGGTTGACATCAATACCTGCTTCTTTGACAAAAGAGGCCGTCACAATAAAGAAAATCAACATAATAAATACGACGTCGAGCATAGGTGTCATATCGATTGTGGCTTCTTCTTCGTCCATCAAGTTTTGGAAATGCTGTTTCATATCAATCTCTATTTACTTATTATGTTTACTGCCATTTGGAACGACCAATGCGGTCTGAACTTATAAAAAGTCTGAACTTTTATAAGTCGGTCTACACTTTGCGTTCCATACGTAGCTTATCTTCAAGACTCGCCCTTTCTTTTTTGGCAATCCTAGCTAACCATGTTGATGCAAAAACACCTGACAAAGCACCCACCATGCCCGCCATAGTGGGGATAGTGGCTTTAGACACACCAGACGCCATGGAGCGTGCATTGCCTGAACCTGAAATTGCCATCACATCGAATACTTCAATCATGCCTGTCACTGTACCCATCAAACCCAGCAGTGGACATAAGGCCACGAGTGACTGGATAATAGGTACACCTGTACTGAGCTTTAATGCCACACGAGAAATCATCGCTTGGCGTATTTGTTCAGCATTCCATGAGGAACGCTCTGGCCTGGCGCTCCACTTAGCAATGACAGCCTTTTTATATTGTTTGTGTGTGACAAACACATACATGGCGCGCTCTAAAATCATTAACCACATTACAAAAATCAAACCGCCAATGATAAGCAGAACTTGTCCACCGGTTTCGGTAAAATCGCGAATGGTCTCGAGGATTTCAATCATGATGAATTAATCTTTGCTACTGTTAATGGCTGCAGCACTATGAGCTTCGGCGCGCTCAGCAATCACGCCAGCGGCTTGTTCTTGCAGTATATAAACAATGCTTTTACTGCGGGTATTTAATATGGCATACAATAGAGTCATAGGAATAGCTACAACCAAACCTAATACAGTCGTTACCAATGCGGTTGAGATACCACCAGCCATTAATTTAGGGTCACCAGTACCGAACAAGGTTATTGCTTGGAATGTGTTGATCATGCCCGATACAGTTCCAAGAAGACCCATCAGAGGTGCCACCACCGATATCACTTTAATAATACTAAGTGAACGGCCTAACTTAGGCACTTCGCCTAAAATAGCTTCGGTAAGATGTAGCTCAAGTGCTTCGGTGTCCGCTTCTGGGAAATCGTCTTTGGCTTTCATTACACGGCCAAGAGAGTTGTTATCTTTAAATGTGCTGGACTTAAGTTGACGATTGACCTTTGCACCTTCAATAAATAAGGCAATAAAGCGCCATATAGCGATCAGTAATCCTACAAAGCCCACAGCTAAGATGATGTAGCCGACGGTTCCACCTTGTTCAACTCGCTCTTTCAGACTTGGGGCTTGCACTAATAATTTAAGTATAGAGCCGCCTGTTGGGTCTAAACCAAACTCAATTAATTCACCTGATGATTGTTGCAACTCGGCAGCGCTATCGCCATATCGACCCGCAGGTTGACGCACCAGCTCAGCAACCGAACCAGTGGTTCCGTTATAATCTAAGTATTTACCCTGTGCAGCTAAAGCAAAGGGTCCGACGCGTAACACCTCTTTACTGACTTTATTGCCACCGGCTTCGATAACATCGGTCGTAAATGTAGTCACTTTTCCTGATTCGGTCATTTCGCGCTGCATTTCAAACCAAACTCGCTCAATTTCTTCGATAGAAGCTAGTTTTGAAGAGGCTCCCATTGATTGCGCTAAAGCATCTAAGAACTCAGCGCGGCCGGGAATTTGTGCGGAAATGATCGAATTTTGAAATTTACTTTTGGTATCACCCGATACTTGTTGTAGCACACCAAACAACTCTTTTAACGAACCTAAACGTTTGTTCATGGCTTCATTCAAGTCAGCTAATTTAAACTCGTTTTCTTCGAACTGAGTTTCCATTGATTCAGAAGTAGCTAAAGCTGCATCACGCGACTGTTTGGCTTGACCTAACATTTGGTCTTGCTCAGAACGTTTTGCTGCAAACTCATTCTCACGTTGTACATTTTGTTTGTTTTGCTCAAACTGGCCTAGTTCAAGTTGTTTCAATAAAGCATCTAAATTCAGTGCTTTGTCTTCTTGAGCCATCACCAGGTTTGATGCAAAACAAAGACTGGTTATTAATACTAGTTTTCTGAGGATGTTATTCATGTTGATCATGTTTGTCATGCCCTTAATCCGTCATCGCGATGGGTAGCATTAGAAGGTCTGGTGCGAGTTGTTTCTTGGCCATACGTAAACCTTTGGTCACTTGCGTGCGATAGCTTGAAGATAAGGCTTGCCACTGACGGGTCTGTTTGTTCCATGCACCTTGTAAACTGGCGTCACGGGTTTGATAAATAAGTGCCGTACGGCCCACTCGTAAAAAATCTACATCGCGTTCTTGGCCATCAATAATATGCAAACCACTGTAAGCTTCGAGTGTACGCCCGTAGTCCATTTCAACTTGGTACGCTTCCATTACGCGGCGAAATTTTTCTGATGGCGCAATATCGGCTCTGTCCATCATGGCTTGTAATTCAACCACACGATTGTTTCTTTCCTGAGCAAGAAAAGGCACGTCCAGCTCAACAAACTGTGCCAGGCCCGTGATCATACGCAGCATAAGTGGGGTGATTTGACGTTCTATAATGCTGACACCATCAATGGAAGCATTGAGGTCAGCCATTTCTTGCAGTTGATTATCAATTTGTTTTTGCAACTGGCCGTTATACACATTCAAGCCTGTTGTTTCTTTATTGATAGCTTTAAACTGTTGTAATTTGTTATCAATTTGATCGGTAATGCTATTGATCTTTTGTTGAGATTTTGCTGCCGACTGATTGATTTCAGTCGCTTTTTTCACTGCGGGCTCAAGATTTTTTTGTTGTTGAGCAATGCTATTTCCAGTCGTCATAAATATGGCTAAAAATGCTACAGATAAATTGGTCAGTTGTGTCATACCTCAAACCCTAAAATTGCATAACAGAAAAATGCTGTTATTTAAAAACTGTGAGGAGCATAAGGGCTGTATGTGACAAAAATATTACAGATAAATGACGCTAAAATGACAACTACAATAGTTACAGATCCAGTCTTTTATTTAGTCTTTTATAAAGAACAGTGAATACCTGATTCTAATTGGTCTGAAGCGGTGTTTAGGAAATAATATCTAGCGTAATTCCAAAAATATTCATCTACATTTTTTACAAACTAATATTAAACTATGACCATTAAATATAAATAAAAGGGCCACTTGGCGTGACCCTTTGATAGTAAAATGAACTACCTAAAATTCGTATTTCAAAGATACACTTATTTTTGTACCTCTGGTTTGTGAACGCAGCAGTACATCTTCAAATTCTAACCTTTTGTTTTCACCTAAAAGGTTTTGCACCTTAAAAGTCACAGTAGTATTAAAATTTGGATAATATTTATAAATCGTATCCAGGGAATGGAACGGTTGCTCATAACTATCATCAAAACCATCTATACCGGGGATCAGAATTCGCTCACCAAATACGTTGTAAACAACAGACAAAGAATGTTCTCCATTGTCTGAGTCGTAACCTGCCTGCATATTTGCCACATATTGAGAATGGCCAGTTAAGCGACGAGTAAGGTTCGTCACCGCCGCAGATAAGCCCGTTTGGTCCACAATATTTTGACGATCTAAGGTTATTTCTGAATCACTGATAGTCAAGTTACCGGATAAGAATATATTCTCCCAAAGGCCATCACCAAAAGATTCTAAGCCTTGCAGGAATTCAAATTCTATACCATATAACTCACCCGTCTCTGCATTCGCAATTTTTATGAGGGGGGGACCATCTTGTGCAGGTGATTGAACCGATTCGATTGGCGCATCCATATCTTTATAAAACAAACCTATAGATATGTTATTGCCAGCCTCGCGATACCACTCCCAACGAACATCGTAATTTAATATGGATGTAGTATCGATGCCTGGTGTACCAGAAGTGGGAAAGCCAGTCAGAGGATCAATAAAAGTGGATGACGATACTTCACGTAAATCAGGTCGAACAACGGTTTGGCCGACACTGGCTCTAAACTGCATTGAGTCATCTTTAATGTAGGTAAAAGCCAAGGCAGGATAAAAGTCATCTTCCTGAAATGTTAGTTGGCCGCGATCAGCATCATCTGGTAAGTCGATTTGATTCGTTCTTGGATCAAAAGGTGCCACCACTTGCCGGAAATCTTCAAATCTAGCTCCGCCGCTAACACGCCACTTCCCCTTGTAAAATAAATCAGCTTCCAAATAATATGCATCGACCTTTTGCGCTGCTACATAGTCATCACCAGCAATAGTGGTATCACGAAGGATAGCCGTGGTGTTGAAATTACTCGGATCTGCCAATACATCATCGCCCAATATAGAAAAGAATGAACTCCCTACTAAATCTGTATTGTCTGAAAATGCTCGGGTATTAATATCAAATGTACGGCTTTCCGATGAACGTGTTTTAGTGAGAAAATCAGCACCCACTTTAATTTCTATTTCCCAGTCTTTAGTAGAAACAGGATAAGTAAAGTTATATCCATAGTTTTCTAAGCGGTCATGTAGATTTTGAAACGTATAACGAGCAGCAGTAGTCGAGTTATTCAATGAGCTTTCGTTTTGTGTATCGAAAAACCCATCTTCATTGGCATCCGCTAACACAAAACGTGCTTCTACATTTCCAGGGGCGTCTCGAAGAGAGCGGCCTAATGAATACTTCCAATCCAGCCCTGCAAAGTTCAGTGACGGGAAAGTATGCATACCGCGTAATTGGTTGGTATACATTTTTCTTTCTTCATATTCCACATCAATGTCGCGGATACGCAAGCCTTCTGCAAGGTTCAAATTTTCTGTATTACCAAAACTCTCACTGATCTCATCGCTAGTATCGCTGAGTAAAATCAAACTATAATCGATACGATGATTTCGATTAAAATCAACACCTAAATTAAGCATATTTGACCATTTAACAGTCGTTTCAGTGACGGATATATCATCAAAAAAACGTACAATGTTAATCGAATCGCCAACACGGTCAGCCTGCTCAAGTTCATATTCTTCGGAGACAGTCGTTTCATTGTCGTAGCTGGATGTCCATAAAAATCCAATTCGCCAATTATCGTCAAGATCAACACTATTGCCTAATGAGAAACCAAAACCAACATCTGGCCTCACACTTTTTAAGAAAGAATCATAGTCGCGATTCACATCACTTAATAAAGACAAAGCAACGTCTTCATCTAAATTATCTAAAAATTGTTTATTATCCCAACGAGTCTGTATCGAGTTAGGTACTGCTCTTGTGCCATCATCCTGACCAAGCCAATCCTGACTACCACCATTATAAGAAAAAGCATCGCCTGAGTTTTCGGTGTTGTAACCTACATTACCTGACATATTAAACAAAAAGTTTTCTGGGATAGTTTTCAGGCGAATATTCACATTACCACCACCAAAAGAGGCAGGCATAGAGGGTGAAAACGCTTTTTGAACAGATAAACTTTCGATAATATCTGAAGGGAATAAATCCAATGGAATAACATTACGGGTAGGATCAGGACTAGGTACTGCCGCCCCATTTAACTGAGTGCTCGAGTATCTCTCTCCTAAGCCTCGTACGTAAATAAACTTACCGTCAACCAGAGTCAAACCTGTGACACGGCGTAGTGCTGATGCTGCATCACTGTCACCCGTTCTGGATATTTGTTCAGCGCCTAATATATCGGCTACAAACGCCTGATTTTTTCGTTCCTCTATAACAGCCGTAGCTGTACCTTTTAAGCGTGTTCCTGTTGTCACAACCTCATCAAGCACATCGTCTTCATTTGGGTTTTTTTGCCCTTCTTGGCCTATCGCGATTTGCGACAGTGTTAACGAAGCAAGCACGGCAAGAGTGACTGGTGTGACTCGAAACTTATTTTCAGGCTTATTCATTTTAACCTCATTAGCTGCCAACTACTTTGCAGCCATGTAACTGAACATTGATAATAATTCATTGAAACTAAACATTTGAAATACAAGTGCGCTACTTAAAGTAACGCACTTGTCTTCTTATTTTGAACTTAGCGATTTATTTTTCACACTCTAAATTCTAATTAAAGGCCAACCGTCCAATTGGCAGTCCAATCATTATCAGCATCTTTAACGGCACCAATAAAATCAACACTAGAGAAGAACGTACCCAAGGTTGTTACGTCAGTCGGCGCAGTGGTATCAATGGTGTAAAATCCGTTGAGTACAGCACTTTGAGTAGCTGCAGTAGAAGTACCAGATTGCGCTGTAAACCAAGCTTCTTGGTCAAAATCACCTGAGTTTTTGATGTTTTCACCACAAGCCAACACAGAGCTAGCAAATACGAGTTGAGGAGCATTTGTGCCATCCATATTTGCTTCAAGTGTAGTATCACCATCAGACAAATCAGCTTCAAAACACTCGCCCATTCCAGCAGGTCCCGTTACGACAAAGTTATACAATTGAGCATTAGTCTGGTCTCTTAATAGCACACCTTCAGAGTCAGATTCTGCGGTATCAAAGGTATTACCAATAATAGTCATATTCGCCACGGTAGGATTTGAGAAAGCCGCACCGTCACCGCCGTCACCATCTCCTTCAATTCCGCGGTTGGCATCTGAATTATCATCGGCGTGTTTAACCAAAACAAACTGCATATTACCTTTAAAGCCGTTATCCCAATCAACAGAATCATCTTGAATACCCGTTAACACAAGGTATTTAGCGTTCACAGCACCACCGAAGAACTCTACACCGTCATCAGCATTTTTATGTACTTGTAAATATTCGATTGTTGTACCAGAGCCTACAGCACCAAATGTGATGCCATTTAATTCGTTATCAGGTGCAATTTCGAATCCACCGTGCATGACGCGAACATAACGTAAAGTGCCAGAGTTGTCGGTATCGTCTGTGCCACCAAAAACAGCACCTTCTTGAACACCTTCTACTTGTAAAGAGCATTCTGAACTATCTTGAGGGCATTTAGTGGAGTTACCATTGCCTAATATAACTAAGCCGCCCCATTGACCCGCTTCACCGTTAACCAGTCCATCAATCACACCGCCGGACACATGTTGCTTAGAAGTGAAGGTAATAGGTGCTATTGCTGTTCCATTGGCTTCTATTTTAGAACCGCGACTAACAACTAAGTAATCATTACCTGAACTACCGTATACAACCACGCCAGGCTCAACCGTCAAGGTAGCACTGTCAGTCTTATCGTCACCAACAAACACCGCACCAGAAAGCGCATAGTGATTACCTTCAGTAAGAGTAAGGTCTGATGTAATACGACCTGAAACTTGGCAAGTATTGGTTACGCCATCGACCATAGCGATAGTAGTAGTACCTGCGGGGCAACCAGAAACAGACGTCACAACCCCCACTTCACCACCACCAAAGCCAAATGCCCAACCTTGACGCCAATCATTAGCAGACGTTCCAACAGCCCCAACAAATGTATTGGTATCAAAGAAACCATCAACAACAGCAGGATCACCGCCAGCAGTCAGTAGTGTGCTTTGAGATGTTAAAGTGCCATCTATATTTAATCCAATATTTGAGCGGTCCGCATAAGCTACAAGCTGGTTACCTGACTGGCTTGTAGTAAACCAAGATTCAAGGTCAACCGCTCCTTCAGGCGAATTGAAAGCTTCAGCACAGGCTATAACAGAATTAGTTATCGTGATGTCGGCATCGGTAAGGTTACCTTGAACAGTATCATCGGTGTCCATTTCTAAACATTCACCCATACCAGCAGAGCCAGTGATCAACATATTCATGATATGCGCGCCAGTTTGGTCACGCAGCAACACACCTTCTGAGTCAGTGTCAGGTGTTTCGAAATCATTTCCCACAATTGTAATGTTAGCAAGCTTAGGAAGTGAAAAGTCTAAACCATCACCGCCATCACCATCTCCTTCAATACCACGGTTAGCATCAGAACCATCTGTAGCATGTTCAATATAGACATACTGTAACTTGCCGTTATATCCATTGTCCCAATCTACAGAATCATCTTGAATAGCGGTAAGGACTAAGTGTTTAGCACTGACGGAGCCACCAAAAAATTCTACACCATCATCGGCATTTGCGTGAACTTGAACATAATCCACCGTTGTGCCTGAACCTACACCACCAAAAGTAATACCATTGAGTTCATTGTCTGGTGCAATTTCAAATCCAGCGTATTTAATCACAACATAGTTAAGGGTGCCTGAATCGTCTGTACTGTCGCTGCCACCAAACACAGCACCACTCTCAACACCTTCAACTTGCAACGAACAATCAGTACCATCTTGTGGACATTTGGTAGAAGGTGCATTACCCAAAATAATCACGCCACCCCATTGACCAGCGCGCACTTCATCACCTAAAACATCGTTGTAAGAGGTCATGATGATTGGCTCAGCTGCTGTACCTATAGCTTCGATATCAGAACCTCGACTCACAACAAGATAATCACTGCCACTGCGGCCAAAGACTATTGTGCCTGGCTCAATCACTAAATTAATTGAGTCGGCATTATCATTACCAACAAATACTGCCCCTTCAAGCGCCCACACGGTATCGTTCGTCAATGTGATATTGCCACTCGCATCTGCATCAGCTGCAACAAGCCTGCCTGAGATTGAGCGAACGTCGACTGTTTTGCCAAGAGCAGTAGAAACCTGAGAAGATAAAAATGAACTGGCATCACCTGGGCGGTTATCGGTTACAACAGGCGTTTCATCAGTGCCATCGTCGCCACTCGTATTGTTGGTCACACTATTGTCTGTCACGCTGTTATCAATAGCGCCTTCACTGATATTGATATCTCCGCCACAACCGGCCAAAACTAATGCTGCTGCAATTGCACTAGCTCTAAATATATTCATAAGTTCCATTGTGTGCTCCAAATGCGAGTTATTTTATAAGAATTAGAAAACGCGAAAAAGAATAACCAAAGAGCATGACAGTTTTGTTACATCAGATAAATGTCACAAAAGTTTAATATAACGAATCAAAGGAAGTGCCAAAATGAGTTCAGAAACATTGCAGAAGTCAATATATAGGATAAGATGAAAATCTAGAAAAACAGCTTAATTTTATGGGTTTTGCTAGGATAGAATTCAATGCAATTGCAGTGAATTCTAAATTGGATTGGATACAATATTCATATTCATTGTTGATTAACGTTGAAGGTAGTTTAAAGAGCTATCTGTACACGAGTTCGAAATTCACTGCCATCATCACCATTTATATTATCTTTTGCATCAGTAAACGTTGCACCAATGCGAATAAACTTATTTAGATAAAAATTAACTCCAACACCATACGAGG